>CALAED010000717.1 GCA_937891035.1 uncultured Thermomonosporaceae bacterium
TGACCCGCTGCACAGGACTTAGCACTCGCGTATCGCCTGGTGGTGGGGCGGGTGGGACTCGAACCCACGACCAAGGGATTATGAGTCCCCTGCTCTGACCGGCTGAGCTACCGCCCCGGCTGGCGATGAGCTTATCGCGCCGGGGCGGGGGCGGCGGAATGGATGACGTAAGGAGCGACTCGTCGGTAGGGTCCCGCTATGTCGTTGACCTGGGGCCGGGCGATCGGCCAGTTCATGCTGGCCGTCGTGGTCGTTGCGGGGTGTTCGGGCGGGGAGCCGCTGCCTGACGGGAAACAGGTGCTCCAGCAGGCGGCCGCGGCGATGCGCGGGGTGCAAAGCGCCGGGTTCGCGATCCGGTCCGAGGGGAATCCGCCGATCTCGGTCAAGAGCGCCGACGGGAAGCTGCTCAGGTCCGGGGACGCGGAGGGGACGCTGCGGCTCGATCAGTCGGGGCAGCAGGTCGAGATGGCGTTCACGCTGGTCGGTGACACGGTGTACTTCAAGGGGGCCACCGGCGGGTACCAGAAGCTGCCCAGGGCGGCCGTGCTGGCCGTCTATGATCCGTCGGCGATCCTCGACCCGCGGCGCGGGGTGGTGAAGCTGCTGGATTCGGCGGCCGAGCCCAAGACCGAAGAGCGGGAGAAGGTGGGCGGCCAAGAGGCGTTCCGGGTCAAGGCGAGGCTGTCGAAGTCGGTCGTGCCGGCGCTGGTGCCGGGCGTTACGACGGACGTCGAAGGGCAGCTGTGGGTGGCGGCAAGAGATCACAGGGTGCTGAAGGTGCGGCTGCCGATCCAAAAGGGCGCCGTGACGGTGACATTTTCTGATTTCAACCAGAATTTCGTGATCACCGCGCCGAAGGGCTGACTCTCCGTGCAACGATCCCGCGCCACGGCCATCGGCATCGGCGGTACGGCGGTGTTGCTGGCGGCCCTGGACGCGTACGTGATCGTCACCATCCTCATCGATGTGGTGGGTGACCTCGGCGTCCCGGTCAACCGGCTGGAACGGGCCACGCCCGTGGTCACCGGGTTCCTGCTCGGCTACGTGGCGGCGATGCCGCTGCTCGGGCAGCTGTCGGATCGGTTTGGACGCCGGACGGTCATCCATGTTTGTCTCGCCGGCTTCGCGATCGGGTCGGTGCTGAGCGCGATCGCCGATGGCATCCCGCTGCTCGTCGCCGGCCGCACGCTCCAGGGCATCGCGGGCGGCGCGCTGCTGCCGATCACCATGGCGCTCATCAGCGACCTTTGCGACGAACAGCGTCGTCCGCTGGCCCTTGGCGTCGTGGGCGCGGCGCAGGAGCTCGGCAGCGTGCTCGGCCCCTTGTACGGCGCCGGTCTCGCGGCCATCGTCGGCTGGCGCGGGATCTTCTGGGTCAACGTCCCGCTCGCCGCCTTGGCGATGGCGGCGGTGCAGCGGACCGTACCGGCCGGGCGCCGGAGCCGTGACGCTCGCGTCGATGTGGTGGGCGGCCTGATGCTCGCCCTCGCCCTCGGCCTGCTCGTCGCCGGCACCTACAACCCCGAGCCGGCGACAGCGGCGCTCCCCCGCTGGGGCCTGGCCGGGGTGCTCGCCGGTCTTGTGGCGCTCGCCGCGTTCGCCGCGTGGGAGGCACGTTGGGCGCGCACCAGGCTGCTTGACCCGGCCGGCGTACGGCGCGGCCCGCTGTTCGGCGCGCTCGCCGTCAGCCTGTTGTCGGGCGCCGCGCTCATGGTCACTCTCGTCGACGTTCAACTGTTCGCGCAGACGCTGCTCGGCAAGTCGGCCGTCGGCGGCGCGCTCGTGCTGGTCCGATTCCTGCTGCCGTTGGCGGCGGCCGCCGTGCTCGGCGGCTGGCTGGCCCGGCGGATCGGCGATCGCTGGACCGCAGCAGCGGGCCTGACGCTGGCCGCGTCCGGTTATCTGCTCATCGCCGGCTGGCCGGTCCGCGCGGCGGCGGCCGGCTACGGCCCGCTCCCCCGGATGGACGTCGACCTCGCCCTGACCGGACTCGGGCTCGGTCTTGTCATCGCCCCCGTCGCGTCGGCGGTGCTGCGCGCCGTACCGGCCGAGCGGCACGGGGTGGCGTCGGCGGCGGTCGTGGTGACCCGGATGATGGGCATGCTGCTCGGCATCGCGAGCCTGTCGGCCTGGGGCTTCCATCGTTTCCAGACGCTGACCGCGCACCTCGACACCCCGCTGCCGTTTGGCGTGCCGGGCGAGGTGTACCAGCGCCGGCTCGCCGCCTACAACGCGCTGCTCAAAGAGGCCCTGCACACCCAATACAAGGAGATCTTCTTGATCACGGCGATGCTGTGCGCGCTCGGCGCTGTGGTCGCCCTCGCGCTCGGCGGCCGTACGGCGGCGGCGACCGGCAACGGAGACGGCGACGGAGATTCGGCGGCGCCACGGACGGCCACCCCATTGCACGACCACGCCTAACGGAAGATGATCACACCAAGGTAAAGGGCGCTTCTAGACCGGCGGCCGGCGCGTCTCGCACGTTTGACTGACGCCCTATGGAGTCGTACCGTGGTTTGGAAAGCGCTTTCCCCGCCCCTGCTCCGGCAGTGCACTCAGAGAGGTGAGGAGACACCCCCGATGAGCACAGACACGCTCGGCGTGGTGATGAACGGCGTCACGGGCCGGATGGGGCACCGCCAGCATCTCGTCCGATCGGTGCTGGCGATCAACCAAGAGGGCGGCGCCCCGTTGACGAACGGCCGCCGTGTCCGCCTGCGCCCAGTCCTGGTCGGCCGCAGCGAGGCCAAGCTGCGCGACCTCGCAGCGCGCTATGAGGTGGCCGACTGGACCACCGATCTGTCCCGGGCGCTCGCCGACGACGCGAACGTGATCTACTTCGACTCCCAAGTGACCCAGGCGAGGGTGCCCGCGGTCACCCAGGCGATCGAGGCCGGTAAGCACGTCTACGTGGAAAAGCCCACCGCCGGGACCCTTGACGACGCCGTCATCCTCGCCAAGAGCGCGCAGGCGGCCGGAGTCAAGAACGGCGTCGTGCAGGACAAGCTCTTCCTGCCCGGCCTGCTCAAGCTCAAGCGGCTGATCGACGGCGGTTTCTTCGGGCGAATCCTGTCGGTGCGCGGCGAGTTCGGCTACTGGGTCTTCGAGGGCGACTGGCAGCCGGCGCAGCGTCCGTCGTGGAACTACCGGGCCGAGGACGGCGGTGGCATCGTGCTCGACATGTTCCCGCACTGGGCGTACATCATGGAAAGCCTCTTCGGCCGGATCGAGGCCGTCACCGCGCGCGCCGTCACGCACGTGCCGTACCGCGTCGACGAGAACGGTGAGGGCTACGACGCCACCGCCGACGACGCCGCGTACGGCATCTTCGAGCTGGCCGGCGGGATCATCGCACAGATCAATTCCTCCTGGTGCGTGCGGGTCAACCGGGACGAGCTTGTGGAGTTCCAGGTCGACGGCACCGAGGGCAGCGCCGTCGCCGGGCTGCGGGGCTGTCGCGTCCAGCATCGCGGAGCCACCCCGAAGCCGGTGTGGAACCCGGACGTACCGGCCACCGAGCGCTTCCGCGAGCAGTGGCTGGAAGTGCCGGACAACGGCCAGTTCGACAACGGCTTCAAGGTGCAGTGGGAGCGGTTCATCCGGCACGTGGTCGAGGACGCGCCGTTCCCCTACGACCTGGCCTCGGGGGCGCGCGGCGTGCAACTGGCCGAGCTCGGCCTGCGCTCGTCGGCCGAGGGCCGCCGCGTGGAGGTGCCGCAGCTGTGAAGATCACACTGCCGACGGCCGACGGCATGCTCAAGTCGTACGAGGTCCTCGGTCCCTCGGCCTGGGCGACCGAGCCGCGGCCTGGCCTGACCGACCGGTCCGGCCCGCCCGGCCGGCCCGGACCGCCTGACCGGCCCGGCCGGCCGCCGGCGAGCCGGGTCGCCTATGCCGCCGCGCACGTCGTGGCCGACCCCCTCGCCGACAACACGCCGGGAGCGCCCGCCGCCATCGACTGGGACGCGACGCTGCGGTTCCGTCGCCACCTGTGGTCGTACGGGCTGCGCGTGGCCGACGCCATGGACACCGCGCAGCGCAACATGGGCCTCGACTGGCCCGCCACCCACGAACTCATCCAGCGCGGCGCCGCCGAGGCGAAGGCCTACGGCGACCCGGCAGAGCTGCTCGCCTGCGGCGCCGGCACCGACCACCTGCCCCCGGCCGCCGCCCCCTACTCGCTCAAGGAGATCATCGCCGCCTACGCGGACCAGGCCGAGGTCGTACGCGACGCAGGCGTGACCGT
>CALAED010000718.1 GCA_937891035.1 uncultured Thermomonosporaceae bacterium
CCCCGGCGCCAGCGCGGGGCCGAGCACGATCACGCCCAGCGCGAGGCCCACCACCGGAGGCCAGGCGCGACGCGGCGGCGGCCAGGCGCGACGCGGCACCCACCACCCCCTCCTCCGCCCCGGCGCGGCCGGTCAGCGCAGGCTGACCCGGATGAACTTGGGACGGTAGAGCCCGACGTTGTCGTGCGTCCGCCGGGTGTCGTTCAGGTCATAGCTCAACAACAGTCCCTGCCCGCCCTGCTCGGGGTGGGCGAAGGGAGAGTACGCGAAGGTCGTCCCGCCGCGCACCACTTCTGGCGGATCATAGACGAGCGCCGGCCCGTGCCAGGGCCCGGCCGGATCGCAACTCCAATACGACGCGATGCGGGAGATGCCGCCGACCGGCTTCGTGGGATCCATCGTGAAAAGGACGTACGTACCGCCCTGCCGGATCACGCTGAACCCCGCCGACACCCCGGTGCGGCGGGGCACGAACGGCAGCACCGGACGGGCGCCGGCCACTCCGCCCCACTCATCGGCCGTGGTATCGGCGTTGGCGCTGTCCCCACCGGCCGGGCCGCGCTCACCGGCCGAGCCCGCCCCGCAGCCGCAGTATTCCCAGTCGTCCGGATGCGCCACCCGGCCGGCCGGCACGCGGGCGAGGTAGGCGCTTTGCCCGCCGCGCGTCGTGTTGCTCGTGGCGCCATATATATAGACGTATCGTCCGGCGCGCAGCGCGGCGAGCCCGTAGAAGACCTCTTCGCCCGGCCCGCCCGCGCCGCCCGCGCCCGGCCCGTCCGTAGCGCCGCGCCGCGGCTTGGGCAGCAACGTGATGGGGCCGGGCCGGTCCAGGTGGGCCAGCGGCACGGTGGCGACCGCCGCCCGCTGCACGACCCCGAAGGGGTGCTGTTCGTCTGGGGCGCCGATGCGCTGCAGGAACACCCTCAGGGCGCCGTCGTCGAGCACCGCCGACATGGGCCAGTAGACCTTGCCGGCCCCGATCCACGCCGCGGGGGCTCCGGTCTCCGTGCTCCCGCGCAGCGTCGTGGTCAGCGCGCCGTCCGCGCTCTGCAGGATCGCCGAGTTGCGGACCAGAGGGGTGGCGAACGGGCTTCGCCAGGCGTACGGCTGTCCGCGCGGGTTCGGGCCCGCCTGGACCTGACCGAGGAAGGTGTCGGCGAAGATCCACACGGTGCGCCCGTCCGGCAGGCGCACCGACCACGTGCCGTCGGCGCCCGTCCAGTCGTCGAGCCGGGTGTTGCCGTCGCCGTAGGCGGCGAACCGCTGCGTCCACGCGTCGTCGCGGCTGACGGACGCGGGCGTCAGCGGGGTGCAGCGCTGCTCTTGAGCGGGCCGAGCCCATTGGATGGTGAGCGAGCCGACGATCAGACAGACCACGAACGAGATCGCGGTGACCTGCCCATGCCCCGCCTTCCACACAGAACCACCGTAGACGACCACCCACCGGCGGCGACCGCACGCGTGCTCGCATCAAGGTCTCGAGCAGTGAAAACTCCAGTGATGACCGCGCAATGCGGCAGGGCTCGCGGCTCGCGGGCTCAGGGGTCGCGGGCTCAGGGGTCGCGGGCTCAGGGGTCGCGGGGGAGGCCGAGGATGCGCTCGCCGATGACGTTGAGATTGATCTGCGTCGTGCCGCCGCCGATCGTCATCGCCCGGCAGGCCAGCGCGTAGTGCGTCCACTTACGTCGCCGGTCCGCGACCCCGCGCGCGCCCGACCACAGCGCGGCCGCCGGGCCGAGCAGCTCGACGGCGTAATCGGTGACGTCCTGACCATGCTCCATGGCGATCAGCTTGCGCACGTTCGCCGTCGCGCCGGGATCGGTGCCGGACAGCTGTTTGAGGGTGGCCCGCAGGCCGAGCAGCCCCAGGGCGTGCTCGTCGCAGGCCAACCTGCCGATGCCGGCCCGCACCACCGGATCCGCGGCGAGCCCTAGCTCGGCCGCCAGCTCGACCAGCTGCGCGATGTCCCCGCCGAGCTGGAACGACGTGGTCAGGCCCACTCGCTCGTTCGCGAGCGTGTTGCGGGCCACCTGCCAGCCCTGGTCGATCGGGCCGACGACCAGCTCGTCGGGCACGAAGACCCCATCGAGGAAGACCTCGTTGAAGACCGCCTCGCCGGTGCACTCGCGCAGCGGCCGGATCTCGATCCCGGCGGCCGCCATGTCGACAAGAAAGTAGGTGATGCCCTTGTGCTTGGGTGCGTCGGGGTTGGTGCGGGCCACGCAGATCCCCCACTGGGCGTCGCGGGCCAGCGACGTCCAGATCTTCTGCCCATGCAGCCGCCAGCCGCCCTCCACCCTCTCGGCTCTAGTCGACAGACCGGCCAGGTCGGAGCCGGCTCCCGGCTCGCTGAACAGCTGGCACCACACGATCTCGCCGCGCAGCGTCGGCCGCAGGAAACGCTCCTGCTGCTCGGGCGTGCCGTACCGCACCAGCGACGGCACAACCCATCCGCCGATCATGAGCGAGACCGGGCGTACGCGACAGCGCCGCAGCTCCTGCTGGATGACCACCTGCTCGACCGGGCCGGCCGCGCGTCCCCACGGCGCGGGCAGATGCGGGGTCACCCAGCCCTCGTCGGCCATGACGGCCCGCCGCTCGCCGGGGTCCATGGCGGCGAGCTCGGCGACGCGCGCCCGGATCGCGGCGCGGATCGGTTCGGCTTCCGCCGGCAGCTCGATGTCCATGGGCCGCCGCACGCCATCGACGACGAGGCGGCCCACGGCGTCGTGGTGGGCCGCCGGGCGCCCCGCCAACGCGCGCAGCGTCAGCGCACGCCGGTAATAAAGGTGCGCGTCATGCTCCCACGTGTATCCGATGCCGCCGTGCACCTGGACGCAGTCCTCCGCGCAGCGCACCGCGACGTCCGGGGCCAGCGCGGCGGCGACCGCGGTCGCGTACGCCCGCCGGCCCGCGTCGGGGTCGCGCTGGGCGCGTGCGGCGTCCCAGACGACAGCGCGGGCCCGTTCGAGCCCGACCAGCATGCGCGCGCACAGGTGTTTGACGCCCTGGAATTGGCCGATGGGCCGGCCGAACTGCTCGCGCAGCTTCGCGTACGAGACGGCCGCCTCCAGCGCCCAGCCGGCGACGCCGCAGGCCTCAGCGCCGAGGATCACAGCGGCGACGCCGAGCGGATCAGGGCCGCCTGGCAGCACGCGCTCGGCCGGCACTAAGAGGCCGGCGACGGTCACGGCCGCGACGCCGCGGGTCACGTCGGCCGATTCGAGGGCCGTGACGCG
Source organism: uncultured Thermomonosporaceae bacterium (assembly GCA_937891035.1). Taxonomy (GTDB): domain Bacteria; phylum Actinomycetota; class Actinomycetes; order Streptosporangiales; family Streptosporangiaceae; genus CALAED01. The sequence continues at coordinate 3,240 of CALAED010000718.1, forward strand.
GGCGCCGGCGGCGTCCACCACGACCCACTCGCCGGTGTTGACCGGGAGGACGAGGAGATCGGCGAAGGCGGCGCCGAGCACGGGCTCGACGGCACCGTCGACCGTCAGCCCGCGCGCGGTGCGCCGCCCGGAAAGGGCGCCCGTCAGCGCGGCCGCCGCCGTACGGGAGCCGTCCGCCAACCCGGCCAGCTCGGCGAGCGGCTTGCCCTGCCCCGCCGCCGTCGCGATGATCGCGCTCGCCAGCACGGTCGGCACGTACGGACCCGGCGCGAGCGCCCGGCCGAACTCCTCGACGGCGACGGCCAGCTCGACGAGCGAGAAACCCTGCCCACCGTGCTCTTCCGGCAGGTGCAGCCCGAGCAGCCCCTGAGCGGCCAGCGCCTCCCAATACGCGGGCCGCTCGGCCGGTGCCTCCCAATACGCAGGCCGCTCGGCCGGCGCCGCCCGCTCGGCCGCGGCGACGGTCGCGCGAACGACCTGTCGCGGTACGTGCCGCTCGGTGAAGGCGCGCACGGAGGCGGCGAGCGCCTCGTGCTCCTCGGTCACCCCGATCGCCATGACCCACCACCTCGCCTCTGTCGACCGCCGCACGCCGGCCCCGGTAACCCAGCGCCGTACGCCGCAGCCTATGAGAACGTCGTTCGGGTTCAGGTGGTAAGGCGAAGAGAGCTGAAGACGTAGTTGAAGTTGGGCCACAGATCGCGGTTGGTGTTGGGGATGGCCATATAGACGACCGCTGGGCTCGGCCGGCCCGTGTTGACCACCGCGACGGCGACGACCTCGGCGGTCGCCTTGATGCCGGGCTGACGGTAACCGACGTACGAGGTGACCAGCCAGCCCCGGCGGCCGCCGACCGTGAGCGGCTGCGATGCCAGGTTGCGGGTCTTGTGCGGGAACGCATAGTAGCGCTTGTCGTATTGCGCGGCGAGCGCGGCCGCGGCCTGCCGTTCGGTGCCGGGGCCCGCGTACAGATGTCGCTGCGCCGCGCTCAAGGTGCCGCTGAGCAGTTGGCCGTACCATCTCGGCCGCCCGTCGTCGCCCCGCTCTGTCACGACGACCTGCTGGGCCGACCAGCCCAGCCGGCCGAGGCCGCTCTTGCGCCCGGGGATCTGCCACGGCGCCGCCAGGCGTGGATAGGCCACGCCGGCGTGCCGGTCGGGCAGCATGCCAACGGCCCTGCCCGGCACGCCGCGAAAACGCATCAACGGCTTGGTCGGCGGCAGCGCCACGTTCGGCGGCTGGGCGGCCGCGCCGCGCGTCGCGCCGCTCGCGCCGGGCGGCCGCTCGCCGGCCTCGTCCGTGGCGCCGGAGGTCTTCTTAAGTACGTAGACCGCGCCCGCCGCGATGAGCGCGACCACGAGCAGCCCGACGCCGAAGTACAGCATGAGCCGGGTCCGGCCCTCGTCCTCTTCGTCGTCGCGGCCGCCGCGCCCGTACCCACGGGCGTCGTCGTAGCCGGAGTCGCGGCCGGAGTCGCGGCCGGAGTCGCGGCCGGAGTCGCGGCCGCCGCTCATCTCCGCGCGCATCCAGTCGGGCAGCCGCAGGTTTCCGCTGCTTGGGGTGCCGGGCTTGGGCGGCGTACGCGGGCCGGACGGTTCGACTGGCGCGTAACCGGGCACGCCAGGACCCTGGTCGCCTTCGAACAGCGACCGCTCCCAGCCGGCGCGCGGAGCGGTCGATTCGCCGTCCGGCGGTGTCGCCGATTCCGCCGCGGCCGACCCCGCCGGCTGGTCCACGAGTCCGGCCTGGGGAACCGACGCCGAGACCCGGTCGGCGGCCGGGCCGGACCCCGTCGGTTCGGATGTCAGGCCGTCGTCGGTGTTGTTGGCCGGCGCGCCCCGGTGACCGCCGAGCTCCCCCTCATCGGACATGCGGCACACGTTACGCGAAGATCAACAACTCTGGCGCCGGAGGAATCACACTCCGGCAACGTCTTCGCCGAGACGCTCCCTGGCGAGCATCGTGGCGCCGACGACCGCGCCCGGCATGGCGACCACCGCGCCGAGCGGAATGAGAAACACCACGAAGACAGCCACGCCGAAGCCGATGGCGAGCGGCCGTTCGCGCCGCAGCCGGGCGAAGCGCTCGCGCCGGCGCAGCCCGCGCCGGGTCAGGGCGATGCCGGTCAGCTCGCCGCTCAGAAAATAGCCGGACACGCACGCGGCGAGGACGGGCACGACCGTCTGCCCGATGCCGGGCAGCAACCCGAGCGCGAAGAACACCGCGGCGAACCCGAGCGCGAAGACGCCCAGGACGATGGCGTCGCCGACGCTGCGAAGCAGTTCGGCGCCCGCCGATCCGGGCGCCTCTGGCGGGGCGCCGCCCATCGACTCCTCGGTCCGTACGGCCAGCCGCTCATAGAACGGCTCGCCCACGAGGAGGGTCAGCGCGGTGAAGGTGAGGACGGCGAACAGCGTCCCGGCGCCGACGATCCCCACGCCGACGATGATCCGCACCGCCCGCCGCGGACCGCCGGGCCAGTCGTCGACGAACGGCGTGATGGCGGTGGCCAGATCGTCGGCGTACATGATCAGCACCGCCAGTGCGGCGGCGTACAGCGCCAACGCGATCAGCGCCGGGACCAGCCCGAACAGCCACTGTCGCGGCCGTCTGGCGGTCCAGGCGACCCCACGCGCGAAATATCCCACCCCGGCGACGGCGTCCCGTACGGCCTTGCTCACCGACCACACACTAAGGCGAAATGCCCCGCGGTGACGCTAACCGCCGTGGCCGCCGCGGAACGGCGTCGTGACCCCCTCGTACGCCAGGTGCGACGCCATGCCCTGGGCGGCGTGACCGAGATTGTGGCAGTGGTTCATCCATACGCCGGGGTTGTCCGCGCGGAAGGCGACCCGCCAGACGTCGCCGGGACGCACGTCGAAGGTGTCCAGCCACAGCGGACTGCCCGTGGGGGCGCGGCCGTTCTTCGACAACACGAGCACGTGATGGCCGTGGAGATGCCACGGATGGACACCGAAGCCGCGGTTGACCACGGTCATCAGCACCAGGTCACCGCGGCCGACCAGATCGGCCGGCACCCGCGGGAACGCCCGGCCGTTGACGGTCTGGGCATACCGCGGCAGCCCGCCGGACAGCGCGATGCCGCGGTCGAGCACGAGCGTGAAGCGCCGGTCGAAGCGGTCGCGCGCGCCGAACGGCGTCGCCGCCGGCTTCCCATAGCGGGTGAGGTCGAGCAACGGCCAATCGCCCGTGCGCGGTACCGCGGCGGCGCGGCGGGCCGGCGCCGCCGCGTCGCCCGGGAGCAGCCGCAGCGCCCGGGCTCCGTCGGCGCCGGCCGACAGGGTCACCGGGCCCGCCGGCATGTCGAACGCGAGATCGTAGCGACCGCCCGCCGGCAGGCTCATGGCCACGTTGGTGAGCCGGTCCGGCCGGTTCAGGTCGGCGCCGTCCACGGCGATCAGACGGTACGGGGTGCCGGCGAGGGCGAGCCGGCGCGGCGTGCTGTCGGTGTTGATCAGCCGCAGCCGGACCGGCGTGCCCGCGGCGACCCGGCGCGGCGGCTCCGGCCGGGCCGGGTCGCCGAAGACCGTGGTCCCGCCGAACGTGTGCACGGACAGCGTCAGGTCGAGACCGGCCGGCCGGGTCGTACGCGGTGCGCGCGGCGTGACGACGAGAGATCCGTACAGGCCCATCCGGACGCCGACCGACGATGCCTCGTGAGTGTGGTACCAGTACGTACCGATCTGGGCGGCCCGGAACCGATACACGAACTGCCCTCCCGGCGCGACGGCGTCCTGCGTCAGGCCGGGCACGCCGTCCTCGCCCGACGGTACGTCATAGCCGTGCCAGTGCAGGGTGACGCCCCGTTCGACGTCGGCGTTGCGCAGCGTCACCTCCACCAGGTCGCCTTGGGTAGCGGTGAGCGGCGGCCCGGGCAGCCGTCCGTTGAACGTCCACGCGGCGATCCGGCGGCCGGCGGCGAGGGCGACGGTGGTCTTGCCGGCGGTCAGCGTGTACCGCCGTACGGTCCCACCCGGGTCGGGGGCGGCGGGGCCCCGGAGCGCGGTCACCGGGGTGCCGGGCGCACCGTGGCCGCCGGCATGCGGCGCGTCTCCCGGCGGCACGAGCGCAAGGCCGACGCCGGCCAGACCCAGCGTCGCGGTTGCCGCGCCGCCCCACCGCAGCCGCCGGCCGCCCCCGCCTGACCCGCCGCCCCCGCCTTGCCCGGTGGCGTCCTGGGCCAGGAGCCACCAGGTCACGAACGCCGCCGCGCCGACGAACGCGACGATGACCAATGCGTCCCCGAGACCGGCCGGATAGCCGATCAAGAACGTGGCCACCAGCCCGGCGACGGCCGCGTACCCGGTCGTGAGCAGCGACACCACCGCGGCCGGGGAGCGCGGGGCGCCGAGCCGGGGCCCCGCGATCACCACGGCGGCCAGCGCGGTGGCCACCAGCAGCGGAAGGGCGAGCGTGACCTTCTCCTGGACGAACCACCAGCCGCTGCCGGCGAGCGTCACCACGGTGCCGATCCGTACGAACGTCACCAGCAGCGCCGCGGCGAACAGCACGGGCACCGTCCTCGTCCGCCCGGCGGCCGCCGCGACGCCGACGCCGAGCCACGCGGCCGCGGCCGCCGCCGCGACGGCGAGATCGAGCGCGACCAGTCCGTCGGTGCTCATACCGCTTGTCCCGCGTCAGCGGGTCCGCGCGCGCCCGGCGGCCCGGCGCGGCCGGCGCCGTGGAACCTTGACCCGTTCATGCCGGCTCACGCCGAGGGAGCGGCGGCGGTACGCGAAGCCGCGGCGAACGTCCTGGCCCCGCGCATGGTGATGCCGACGACCGCCATGATGGCCAACCCGACAATCGCGTGCAGCCCGAGGAACACGAGCGCCGCCGGCGTCGTGTGGTCATCGCTGCTCGCGCCCAGGCCCTTGCCGGCCTCCGTGATGAGCACCTGCACCGCGATCAGGCCGAGCGGGAGGGCGGTCAGCCCGATCAGCTTGCCGGGCGCCCGCGCCAAGGCGGCGACCAACGTCGCCAGCAGTGACAGCATCGGGATGATCATCACGCCGCCCATGAGATGCAGCGCGAACGACCGATCGTCCTGGGGCTTGGCGAACGCGCCGACCGCGGCGAAGTAGAACTGCGCGACGACGGCCAGCACCATCAGGCCGGCCAGTATGACGTAAGCCCTGCGCACAACGACTCTCCGTTCGTGGGGGTTGTCCCTTCATCGAGGTTTGTCCCTCATCGGGATGTCCGTTCTCGACCCGGGATGAGCTCACCCACGATGCTGGGGGGCAGAGGGATCTCGCGTCGTCGCGCGAGGGGAGGACTTCGGCGCTACCGCGGGGGGAGCAGCGCGGCACCGGCACTACGCCGGCGGGAGTACGGCCGCCCTCCGCGGGGTGGAGACTGGGCGAGTCAGCGTTTGCGCCCGGCGCCGCACCACATCGGCAACGGACCGGTGCTCCGCGTGTCCGGATCCGGCCGCCACTGCGGCAGCTGCACGACTCCCGGCTCCAAGAGCTCGAGTCCGTCGAAGAAACGGGTGACGGCCGCGTGGCTGCGCGGGGTGGCCGCGACCGCCGCGCGCTCGTTGTAGCGGCGCATCGAGGTGGCCACCTTGTCCGCGCCGATGTCGGCGGCCGGGTGGGAGATCACCAGGTGGCTGCCGGACGACACCGCCGCCATGAGCTGCGCCACGACGCTGTACGGGTCATCGTCGTCGCCGATGTATTGCAACGTGGCCACCAGCATGACACCCACCGGCCGGGCGAAGTCCAGTGTGACGGCGGCCGCGCGCAAGAACGCGTCGGCGCGGCGCAGATCACCGGAGATAAAGCCGGTGCGGCCCTGTGGCGAGCCCTTGAGCAGGGCGTGTGCGTGCGCCAGCACGATCGGGTCGTTGTCCACATAGACGACGCGCGCGTGGGGCGCGGCGGCCTGCGCCACCTCGTGCGTATTGCCTTCGGTGGGGATGCCGGTGCCGACGTCGAGGAACTGGTCGACCCCGGCCGCCACCAGCTCCCGTACGGCGCGCCCGAGGAAGGCGCGGTTGGCCCGCACGGCGGGCACGATGTCGGGATTGGCGGCGATCGACTGCTCCGCGGCCGTGCGATCGGCCGCGAAATTGGTCTTACCTCCAAGCCAGTAATCATAGACCCGGGCAGGGTGAGCAGTGGTGGTGTCGATCTCGATGCCGAGCACGGCGGATTCGCCGGGGTCGTCGGTCATCGGGCTGCCCTCTCCTCGCCATCAACAGGTATTTCGCCTCTAGATCGGCCCCGGGAAGACGGGTCGAAGAGCGGGACTGTCCAGATGTCTGGTCGTTGCAGAGTATTCAGCTGTATCTAGTGTCCCCGCAACCCCGCACCGTAGTGGCTCGACGACGGATCCCGCACGGCGGCTTCGGAACGGCAGGGCGATGTTCTTGTGTTGTGGGCTAGGTGAGGACGCGTCATACCGATATTCTGAACATGCGAGGATTCCGTACCGTCCAGACACCTCTGTTGTCCGGAGGACGTCAATGATTAGCCCCTACGTACGTCGGTTGCGACTGGCCGCCGAGCTGCGGTCGCTGCGCACCGATGCCGGGCTGACCCACGAGCAGCTTGCGAAGCGGATCGGCCAGTCCAGGGCGCAAATCTCCAGGTTGGAGAACGGGCACGTCGTTGACCAGGCCGACATCATCCAGATCTTGGACACGCTCGGCGTTGACGGTGACCGGTGGACACAGATCATCACCATCGCTCGAGAAGCAGGTGAGCGCGGCTGGTGGGAGTCCAACAAGGCGATGGGCGAGCGCCAAGCCCTGTTCGCCAACTTGGAGGCGGGTGCGGCCACGATCCGAGAGTTCCAGATGACCTTCATCCCCGGGCTGCTGCAAACGCCCGAGTTCACCCGTGCGCGCGTGGAGGCCGATCGTGCGATGGGCCCGGTCGGCTACAAGCCGGGCAAGGCCGTGGAGGCCCGAATGGGCAGGCAGCGGATGCTGCGCCGGCCGGGCGGTCCGAACTACGAAGTCATCATCGACGAGGTCGCCGTCCGCCGCCTCGCCGCCCCCACAGAAGTGGTGAAAAAGCAGCTCTACCAGCTGGCCGCCACGGTGAACGGCCATCCCAAGATCACCGTCCGGGTGCTGCCCGTCGATGCGGTGATCAGCGAGTTCAGCGTGCCGCGTTCGGCCTTTTCGCTGTACACCTTCCCCGACCCCGGCGACCCGGCCGTGGTCGCCGTCGACACGGTGACCGACGACCTCGTGCTCACCGAACTGGACGCGGTACGTCGTTACGAAGATCTCTACGGCAAGTTGCGTGAGGCCGCACTGCCGATGGACGACAGCCTCGAATTTCTCATCCAAGCAGCGAAGATGCTGCCCGACGATAGGAAAGAGCGAACAACATGACTCACAACACCACCTTCATCGACTGGCACAAGTCGAGCCGCTCCAGCGGCGGCGACAACTGTGTGGAGATCGCCTTCGCCGCGGACGGCCGCGCCGTGGGCGTCCGCGACTCCAAGCAGGGCGGTCGCGGTCCCGTCCTGGAGTTCACCCGCGGCGAGTGGGCCGGCTTCCTCGCCCACGCCAAGACCGGCCAATTCGACCGGCCATAACTACCGGACCCCCACGACAAGGCCCACGGCTATGGACAGTCCAACGCGTTCGACACCGGTCCTTGACACCGACATGGCGATGTTCGGCCAAAGCCCTTGCGGGGTCAGACTGCCGATAGATACTCAGAACGTTCAATAACTCTGGACTGTCCAAGAGATCGCGCTACTCGCGATGTCGGCCGGTATCGGGCAGAGCAAAGAGGATGACGTATGACTATCGTCACCGACACCTCGCTGGCGGGCCTCGGCGACCGAGTGCGCGAGCGGCGTACCCAGCTAGGGATGTCCCAGGCGAGGCTAGCTGAGCCTGACTTCTCCGATAGCTACATCTCGCTGATCGAGTCAGGGAAGCGAGATCCATCCCCCGCCGTCATCAGAGCGCTCGCCAGAAAGCTGGGGTGCTCTGCCACCTATCTGGAATGCGGTGTCGGCGAGGAGGCGCTCGCGGACCTCAAGGCGGGCGTCCGGCAGGCGCACGGCGCGCTTGCCGCCGGGCGCACCTCCGAGGCCCTGACGCGTTTCAACGAACTGCTCGAGGCCTACGGCGTCGACGCGTTCCCCCAGCTGTATCGAGAGATCCAGCGGGGGCACGCGATGGCGCTTGAGTCCGCGGGCCGGCTGGATGATGCCGTCCTGGAGTTGGAGGAGATCGCGGCGAGCGTCCGCGGGCTCGACTGGGACGAGTGGGCGACCGTACAGATCGCGCTGTGCCGGTGTCACCGCAAACGCGATGACCTCGCCGCCTGTGTGGCGACCGGCGAAGAGGCCTTGACCACCCTGCAAGCGGTGGGCGAGGGCTCGGCCGATCCCGCGATCCGGGTGGGCGTCGCGCTGCTCGACGCCTACCTGGAGGGCGGCGACGTGCTGGCCACCCGCCAGCTCGCCGCCCGTCTCGTCCGCGCCGCGGACGAGGGCGGCAGCCCCAAGGTACGGATCGCCGCCTACCGGCAGGCGGCCATCGCCGCGGAGGTCCAGGGCGACTACGACGCCGGCGTCAGGCTGGCCGAACGCGCCCTGGCCGTGCTCAGTGAGGACGACGACTTCCGTGCGATCGGCTGGCTGCGGGTGGAGTACGCGAGCCTGCTGCTGCGGGCCCGGCCCGACTCCGCCGACCACGCCCGTACGCTGCTGCTCGCGCACGAACGGGAAATGGCCGTCACCTCAAGCGACGAGGGCGACCTCGCCGACTGCGTCATCGAGCTGGCCCGCGCCGAGATCGCGTTGGGCCGGCCCGAGCAGGCGGTCAAGCAGGCCAAACGGGCCATCGAGCTGATCGGTCCCGTCGCCTGCCGGGCCAGCGCCCAGGCGCTGTCGGTGCTGGGCGAGGCGTACGTACGGCTCGGCCGGCACGACGAGGCCATCGACACGCTGACCCGCGGGGCGGAATACCTCGAGACGGCCGGCCTGCCGCGCGAGGCCGCCCAGGCCTGGTTCGACGTGGCCGAGCTGCTGCGCCACACCGGGTCAAGCGAACGGCAGCAGGCGCACACCTACCGCCGTGCCCTCACGACCATCGGCTTGCGGTCTGCCGGAGAGTAGCCGTGGCCTGAGGAGAGTGATTCCCGGTGCTCGGTGTCCCGGAGGGGCAGGCACCGAGCGCCGGGAATCACCGTCCCGTCGGCCGGTTCGTACCCGCCCGGGTCATCCGTCTCCGGGCTACTCGCCCGGTGCGAACTTGTAGCTGGACGGCACGTCCACCTTGGCGTTCTTGTCGCCGTACACCAGCGCGATCTGGCGGTGCGCGGTCAGCTCGATCGCGGCCGGGTCGCCGGGCTGCACCTTGCCGTTGACATAGGCGGTCAGCGTCTTTGTGGCGTCGGTCTTGAGCCCGCCGATCTGTGTGGGGCTCAGGCGTACGTTCCACTCGCTGAAGACGTTACCGAGGGTGAACCGCTTGTTCCTCGTCGGCGACTCGATGTGGAGCACCCCGTTGTCGTCGTGCGTGTGCAGTTCGGCCAGCTGGTTGCCGGCCCGGGAGATGCCGAGGTTGGCCGGCACCGGCACGTTCTTTCCATTGACGATCACGTCGAGATGGGCGTGGATGTGCAAGGCGTTGCCCTCGGTCGGGGCGATGTCGAGGCCGGCCGCCCTGGCGCCGGCGAGCGGGTCGGCGGGAAGCGGCCACGGCGGGTTGCCGGTGCCCCCATCGGCCGCGGAACGCCCGGTCTTGTCGTCGTTCGAGACGATCGCCCATGCCGCACCGGCGCCCAGCGCGGCCACGATGGCTCCGGTCGCACCGAAGGTGACGAACCAGCGTCGCCGTTCCCGCCGCCGCTCTTCGGCCCGCGCCGCCGCCACGCGCTCGCGCGCGCTGAGCCGCTTCTGTGCGGGCGACTCACGCTTTTGCGCGCCCGTCTTCTTGTTGTTCGCGTTGTTGTTCGCGCCCGCCTGCTTGCCGGCGCCCGCCTGCTTGGCCGCGCCCTTCCCGGCGCTCGCTTTCCCCGCGTTTCCCCCTGCCTGGTTGTTCGTCCCCTTCCGCGCGTTCGTCCGCTGCTGGGATCGGGGGTTGGCCGACGACTGCTTCTTCGAGCTCACCACGCACTCCGCTGCCTGACCTGGGTTGCCGAG
>CALAED010000719.1 GCA_937891035.1 uncultured Thermomonosporaceae bacterium
CCACGACGTCGGCGTCCCTGGTCCACCCCGGCACCTGAGCGGTGAGCCGCCGAGCGAGCGAAGCGGTCCGCGAGGAACGAGCGGCCCGCGCAGCCGAGCGAGAAGGCGAACGCGACCAAGCTGCCCGAGCGGCGGGCGGCTGAGAGGTGGGCTGCGGAGCGGCTGCCATGGGTCCTCCTCGCGGGGTTTCTCGTCATTGTGACACTAACCCCGGTGGAGGTATTCCCTAGCCGTGGACGAGGTCGCCGGGCACGTCCGGGGTACCGGGGACGGGCTCGGCCAGGTCGGCACCCAACGAAATGATCTTGTTCGACCGGTCCACGTGGACCACGCGCGGCCGGAACTCGCGGGCCGCGGCGTCGCTCATCGTCGCGTAGCTGATGATGATCACCAGGTCGCCCTGGTGGACGAGCCTGGCGGCCGCCCCGTTAACGCCGATCACGCCGGTGCCGCGCGGACCGGCGATGACGTAGGTCTCGAGGCGCGCTCCGTTGTCGATGTCGACGACCTGGACCTGCTCGCCCGGCAACAGGTCGGCGGCGTCCATGAGGTCCTGATCAATGGTGAGCGATCCGACGTAGTGCAGGTCGGCCTGGGTCACCGTGGCCCGGTGGATCTTCGATTTGAACATCGTCCGGAACATCAGGTACCTCCGTGCACGGTCAGCGGCAGGTTGTCGATCAAATGGGTTGAGCCGGCCCGGCCCGCGGCCGCGAGAATGGCCGGGCCCGAGTAATGGCTGGTGACCTCGGTGAACGTCGCCGGCTCAACGAGCACGAGGTAGTCGACGTGCAGCGGCGGATCCGCCTTCGCCGCTTCGTCAAGCACCGCCCGCGCCGCCCCCAGGATCTCGGCGGCGGGGGCGCCGATGCGGTCGGCGCCGGCGCGCAGCGCCCGCGACAGGGCAAGGGCGGTACGCCGCTCGGACGGCGACAGGTAGCGGTTCCGGCTGGACATCGCGAGTCCGTCCGGCTCGCGTACGGTCGGGCCGCTTTCGATCCGCACCGGCACGTTCAGGTCGGCCACCATGCGCTTGATCAGAGCCAGCTGCTGGGCGTCCTTCTCACCGAAGACCGCGATATCCGGGCGTACGAGGTTGAACAGCTTGAGCACGACGGTGAGCATGCCGTCGAAGTGACCCGGGCGGGTGGCGCCCTCGATGATGGCACCCATCCGACCAGATTTGACCCGTACTTCGGGTTCACGGGGATACATAACGTCAGGTCCCGGCGCGAAGACCAGATCGACGCCCTCCTCGGCGCAGGCCTCGATATCGGCCGGGAACGTCCTCGGGTACCGGTCGAAGTCCTCGTTCGGCCCGAACTGCAGCGGGTTGACGAAGATGCTCACGGCCACGGTGCCGGTGAGGCAGTCGGCGCCCGCCAGCCGCCTGGCCATCTTGAACAGCGACCGGTGTCCCTCGTGCAGCGCGCCCATGGTCGGCACGAGCACGAGCGGTCCCGCCGCGCCGTCCGGGCGGACGCTCGCCAGCTCCTCCGCGGTGGTGGCGATGACTGGCAACATGGCGAAGTCCCTTCGGGTCGGCACCTTCGGCGCCCTCAGTCGGCGAGCGCCTCGAGCAGCCGCTCGGCGTCCTGTGCCTTGAGCAGTCCGGTGGCCAGGGCCTTGTCCGCCGTCAGCCGGGCCAGCGCGACGTAGGCCCGCCGTCCCTCGGGCGAGATCCGCGCCAGCTCGGCGACGTGGTCGGCGACCGCGCCGGCATCGCCCCTGGCGACCGGGCCGGTGAGACCGTCCATGCCCAGCCGCAGCGCGTTGTCGAGGGCGGCGCCGAGCAGTGGGCCGAGCATGGCGCCTGGATTGCCGACCCCGGCCGCGCGCAGCAGGTCCATGGACTCCACGACCAGGGTGACGAGGTGGTTCGCGCCGCCGGCGAGTGCCGCGTGGTAGAGCGTACGCCGATCCTCCGGGATCCAGACCGGCTCCCCGCCCATCTCCACCACCAGGGCCTCGGCCGCCGGGCGCAGCGGTTCCGGCGCGGTGACGCCGAAGGAGATACCGGCCAGCCTGTTGACGTCGTCCGGCCGCCCGGTGAAGGTCATCACGGGATGCAGCGCAAGCGGCAGCGCTCCGGCCCGGGTGGCCGCGTCGAGCACGCCGATGCCGTACCGGCCGCTGGTGTGCGCGAGCATTGTGCCGTTGACCCGCACGTCCGTGGCGACCAGGCCGGCGACCAGCACCGGCAGTACGTCGTCCGGCACGGTGAGCAGCACCAGGTCGGACTCGGCCACGACGTCCTGCGGCGGGGCGATCGGCACTCCGGACAGCCGCTGGGCGGCGCGCTCGCGGGAGGCGTCGGAGACGGCGGTGACCGCCACGATGTGGTGGCCGGCCATGGCCAGGGCGGCGCCGAGCGCCGTGCCCACTCGGCCGGCACCGACCACCCCCACCGACAGCCGGGCCGGACGCTGGGATGCGTTCACGTCGTTCCAGTCCTCGTCATGGGTACCGGACGGGCTTGTGCGTGCGTTCCGGACGGAACCAGACTACCCAGGGGCAGTGCCCATTGATGGAGCCGGCCGCTCATCGGGCCAGGGACGGCGGCAGCGGGACGCGGGCGCACTGCACGAGCCAGCCGTACCCGCCAAGGCCGTCCGGATCGATCAGCTCCGCCTCCTCGCCCGCCCGGCACAGCGCGCCCAGGTAGCCGCGGGGGTCGCTGTGAGCCAGCGCGAGGGACGGGCGGACGCCGGAGACCCCCAAGCCGCGCAGCGCCGCGCGCTGGGTGGTGAGCAGGCTGTCGGCCGCGCCGGCCCGCTGCCCGGCGGCGGCACAGGCGTCGAGGGCGACGTGCGCGGTCACGTCGCAGGAGCCGTCGGGCACCACAGGGACGACGTGGCCGTCTCGATAGCCGCTCAGCGTGCCGTACGGCGGCCGGCCGGTCAGCGAGTGGGCGTAGTCGACGGCCAGCGCCACGCCTCGCCGCAGCCGGGCGACGATCCCGGCCCACGCGGCACATCGGGCGCGGCCCACCTCGGCGCGGTCGCCGACGTCGCGCAGCGGCCACCAGCGCGCCAGCCAGTCCGTGTCTTCCGCAGGCGGCTCCGGCCCGATCGTCTCGGCCCCCGTCGCCGGGTCGACGAGCACGAGACGCGGCCCCTCCGGGGTCAGCTCGACGACGTCGAGCGGCACGTTGTCGAGCCATTCGTTCGCGATGATCAGCCCGGTGATCTCGGCGGGCGGCGCGTCCGTCCATCGGACCTCCGCGGGCAGGCCGGGCGGCCGCGGGGACAGCTCGACCGCCGTGGCCTCGATGCGGCCGGCGAGCTTCGGCACCGCCGTCAGGATCTGGGTGAGCAACTCGCCGGAGCCCGCTCCCATGTCGACGAGCTGGAGTGGGCGCGGGCGGCCGAGCGCCTCGTCAAGCTCGGTCAGCAGGCGGCCCAGGGCGGCGGCGTAGCCGGGCGAGGCATGGACGGACGTACGGAAGTGCGCGGCGGGCCGCTCGCCCCGACGGTAGAACCCGCGCTCGCCATAGAGTGCCTCTTGCATAGCCCGCCGCCAGGTGATCAGGCGCGCCTCCGGCGTCGTACCCACACGCCGACGTTAGCCGCTCGGCCGGGGAGCGGGACGGCGCGCCCCGGCGGAACCGCGCGCCCTCGCGGCGGCGTGTCGGTGGGCGGTCTCACACCGTGACCTGGAGGGCGCGCAGGCCGCGCAGCACGAAGCCGGTTTTCCATGGGGGTTCCGCGGCCGCCTCCAGGCGCGGGGCCAGCCGGAGCAGCGCCCGGAAGGACTCGGCCAGCTCGATCCTGGCGAGCGGGGCGCCCAGACAGTAGTGGACGCCGAGCCCGAAGGCGATGTGCGGGTTCGGGTCGCGGGTCAGATCCAGGACGTCCGGGGCACGGAAGACCGCCGGGTCGCGGTTGGCCGAGGCGAACTGCAAGGCGACCTCGGAGCCTCGCGGGATCGTCCGCCCGGCGACCTCGACGTCGGCAAGCACCCACCGTTCGAACATGGGCGCCGGCGTGTCATAGCGCAACAGCTCGTCGACGGCCGAGGGGATCAGGGTGTGGTCGGCGCGCAGCCTGGCCAGCTCGCCCGGGTTGCGCAACAGCGACCACCACGCGTTGCCCGTCGCGTTGACGGTCGCCTCGTGTCCCGCGTTGAGCAGCAGCACGCAGGTGCCGATCAGCTCGTCCTCGGTGAGGCGGTCGCCGGCGTCGGCCACGTGGGCGAGCGCGCTGATCAGATCATCGCGCGGGTCGGCCGCCCTGGCCCGGGTCAGGTCGCGCAGGTAGGCGGAGAACTCGACCGCGGCCCGGACCGCGGCGCGCTGGGCCGCCGGTGCGGGGTTCAGCTCGTACATGCCGCAGATGTCCGCCGACCATGGGCGCAGCAGGTGCCGATCCGCCGCCGGGACGCCCAGCATCTCGGCGATCACCGCCACCGGCAGCGGCTCGGCCACATCGGCGAGCAGATCGCCCGCGCCCTTGTCCACCAGGCCGCCGGCCAGCTCCTCGGCGAGCCGCCTGACCATCGGCCGCAGCCCTTCCACCATGCGCGCGGTGAACGCCTTGGCGACCAGGCGGCGCAGCCGGGTGTGCGCCGGCGGCTCGACGTCGAGCATCCCGGCGCGGATGAGGTCCCAAAACGGGCGGAGGAACTCCGGCTCGGCGGTCCGGCCGAACTCCTCGTGGGTGGCGACGTGGAGGTAGGAGCGGCAGAGCCGGCGGTCGCGCAGCAGCGCGTCGACGTCGGCGTGCCGGGAGATCACCCACTGGTCGGTCGGCTCGTGGTAGAAGACGGGCGCTTCGCGCCGCAGCACCTCATACGCCGGATAAGGGTCGGCCACGAACCGCGGCGACCATGGGTCGTATCGCATGGCCGGCGACCGCCCTAGCGGGCCCAGGGGCCGGGGGGACGGTCGGTGGCGCGGGCGCGGCGGGCGCGCTCGGTGGTCGCCTCGGCGATCACGCGCGCCTCGGCGAGGTCGCGGTTAACCGCGGCCACCTGGACCGGGCCCGGCGGCGCGTCGATCTGCACGGTCCCGATTCCGAGCATCCACTGCAGCGGGCCGGAGACGATATGTACGCTTTGTGCCCGCGCGTGCGCGATGACGTCGAGCCGCTGGCAGGCCACGCCGCGCTGGGTGACGAACACGTGATTGTCGCTGCCGGCGGCCGCCTTCGTCCAGAAGGCCTTGGGCGACGACGGCGACAGCGGGACGGCGTCCACATCGGTCCCGGGGAAGATCTCCGCGACGAGCCGCAGGGCGACCTCGCGCGGCGCGACCGGCAGCAGCACCGACGACATGATCTGCCGTTCCCCGGCGTATCCGGCCACCGTGACGTCGACCCGCGCCCACCGGTAGGGCCGCCACAGCAGCGGCTCGACGATCCTGACCGCCTGCACCCGTCCCGGCGGCACGGTCTGCAGGCGCGTCTCGAACAGGCCCGACCGTACCCTGATGCCGTCCGGAGACGTGGCGACCGTGAAGTTGCCGTACACGACCAGTGGGGCCACCACGGCCCGCAGCAGGCCGAGCAGCAGCGGGATGGCGGCGCCGAGCACGCCCGCCTCGCCGTAGAAGACGCCCACCGTCAACAGCACGATGAACAGCGCGCCGGCGCCGACCACCGGCAGCTTGAGGGTCAATGAGCCGAACAGGGTGCCCTGCTTGACCCGCCAGAACGACCGTTCCGGCGCCTGCGGGGTGGAGCCGGGCAGGCCGGCGGCCCGGGCGAGCAACTCGGCGCGCAGGTCCCGTGCCGCCGCGCGATCGAGATAGCGCAGCGCGATCTCGGCGGCGTCGCCGCCCGCGAGCTCCACGCGCACCTCGGCGAGGCCGAGCGCACGCGTCAGCAGCGGCTGGACCACGTCGACGGCCTGCACCTTGGACAGCGGAATACGGCGGCGCCGCTTGCGCAGAATGCCCGTCTCGACCATCAGGGCGGTCTGGTCGATCCAGAACAGAGTCGACAGCCAGCCCCAGACACCCACGAACACGGCTATCGCCACGACCGGGACGGTCACCAGCCAGAACCGGCGCATCACCTCCGGGGTGAACTCCACCACGACCCCGCCGGAGTCCGTCTGCCGCAGCAGCAGCGAGAAGCCGAAAAGCACGAAGTAGACGAGGCTGATCGTCAGCGCCCGCAGCACCGCGGTGGCCCAGTGCGGCCGATGCCGCCCCTGGGAGAACCGCGCGGTGGCGGCATAGCCGGAGCCGGGCGGGCGGAAGCTGGGCGGGCCCTGTCCTCTGGGGACGTGTCCCGGCGGCATCTGCCCGGGCGGAATGTACTGCGGGTACGGTTCGCTCCGCCCCGGGCCGGTGCCGCCGACACCCGGGTACGGCCCGGGGTGTCCCTGTGATGGCCCGGTCATAGGCCGATGGCCCTGTTCTCGCCCTGTTGGGTGAGCCGGTCGCGCAGCCGAGCCGCCTCGGCCGCGGGCAGCCCCGGGATGCGGGCGTCGGTGGCCGCAGCGGCGGTGTTCAGCCGTACGGTCGCGATGCCGAGCATCCGTTCGAGCAGGCCCGCCGTGACGTCGACGTACTGCATCCTGCCGTAGGGCACGACGACGAGCCGCCGGACCAGGACCCCGTGGGTGACCAGCAGGTCGTCGGCGCGCTCGACGTACCCCAGGGAACGCTGGCCGAGCTCGGCGATGACCCAGCCGAGCCCGCAGGAGATGACGACGGCCACCACCCACACGACCGCGCCGATGACGCCGCCCGTCCACCAGACGGCCGCGCCGCCGGCCGCGGCGGCCAGCAAGCCGGCCAGCAGCACCGAGATGCGCCGGTGCCAGGCCAGCCGCGGCGAGACGGGCGTCCAATGCGCGCCGGGGGGCGGCGCGAACGCCTGATCGCCCGAGCCGTTCTCCGCGGCCGCCTGGGCCGGTCCGTGGGGATCGACCCCGGGATGGCCGGTGTGCCCTGGATGGCCTGGGTGCCCGGGGTGGCCGATGGGCCCGGCCGGCCCGGCGAAGCTCGGCCGCGTGCGGTAGTCGGGGGCGCCCGCTGCCGTTCCCGCTCCCGCCGCGCCTGGCGGCAACATCTCCGGACGCAGGTCCGGGCGGATCTCGGGACGGATCTCGGGACGCGTCTCCGGGCGCGTCTCCGGGCGCGTCTCCGGGCGTATGTCAGGACGCATCAGCGGCCTCCCGGCGGGGTCGCCCGAGCCATCCTGGTGGCTCGGCCCGCTCTCGTGAGGCTGATCACCTTGACGCGCGTTCATGATGTGTCTAGTCAACCACGATGGTGACTAGTCGACCGGAACCCGCCCAGTCCTGACACCGGCCGCCGTGACACGATGAACGCCGTAGGCGCGGCGACCAGGCGGGGCCACCAGGTCAAGGGGCAGGGGCAGCCGTCAGCGCCCCGAGCAGGCGATGGGGCCCAGAATGGAGCGTTGTTGACCACCCGGCGGACCGTGGGGATCGGGACCGGCGCCAAAGAACTGGCCACCGAGGACATGATCCTCAACGTCGGCCCCCAGCACCCGTCGACGCACGGCGTGCTCCGGCTGCGGCTCACCCTCGACGGCGAGCGCATCACCGGTGCCGAGCCGATCGTCGGGTACATGCATCGCGGCGCGGAGAAGCTGTTCGAGGTCCGCGACTACCGGCAGATCATCGTGCTGGCCAACCGGCACGACTGGCTGTCGGCCTTCGCCAACGAGCTGGGCGTGGTGCTGGCCGTCGAGCGCATGCTCGGCATGGAGGTGCCGGAGCGCGCCGTCTGGATGCGCACTCTGCTGGCCGAGCTCAATCGGGTGCTGAACCACCTGATGTTCCTCGGGTCCTATCCGCTCGAACTCGGCGCGATCACACCGATCTTCTACGCGTTCGACGAGCGCGAACGCCTCCAGCGGGTGATGGAAGAGATCTCCGGCGGCCGGATGCACTACATGTTCAACCGGGTCGGCGGGCTCAAGGAAGAGGCGCCGCTCGGCTGGCTGGAGCGGGCGGCGGCGGCGGTCGCCGGCGTCCGCCGGCGGCTGCCCGAGATCTCACGCGTCATCGGCGGGAACGAGATCTTCCGTGCGCGCACCCGCGGGATCGGGGTGCTCACCCGCGAGCAGATCATGCAGTACGGCGTTAGCGGGCCGATCGCGCGGGCGTCCGGGGTGCCGTTCGACCTGCGCCGCGACGAGCCATACCTCGCCTACGGCGACCTCGGCGTACGGGTCGTCACCCGCACCGAGGGCGACTGCCTGGCCCGCTACGAATGCCTGCTGGAACAGGTCGAGGTGTCGCTTGACCTCGCCGACGCCTGCCTGGCCCGGCTCGCCGAGCTGCCGCCGGGGCCGATCAACGTACGGCTGCCGAAGGCGCTCAAGGTGCCGGAAGGCCAAACCTACGCCTGGACCGAAAGCCCGCTCGGCATCAACGGCTACTACCTCGTCTCGCGCGGCGAGAAGACGCCCTGGCGCATGAAGCTGCGCTCGGCTTCGTTCAACAACATCCAGGTGCTGTCCGAGCTGCTGCCCGGCAACCTCGTCGCCGACATGATCGCGATTCTCG
Organism: uncultured Thermomonosporaceae bacterium; assembly: GCA_937891035.1. Classification (GTDB taxonomy): domain Bacteria; phylum Actinomycetota; class Actinomycetes; order Streptosporangiales; family Streptosporangiaceae; genus CALAED01. The sequence continues at coordinate 8,488 of CALAED010000719.1, forward strand.
GGTCGATGTTCTTCGTCGTCGGCGACATCGACAAATAGCCCGGGGGCTCACCGGGACCGGGCTCGCCCCGTGGCGCCGCCCTAGTGGCCGGGCTGGGCCTCGCGCCGGCCGTCCTCGTCATCGTCCGGGCCCTTCGGCACCCGGCAGGAGTACTCGAGGAACAGCGCCGCGCCCACGAGCACGAGCGCGGCGACGATCGACCCGACGCTGACCGTGAAGTCGCGACGCGGCGTGGGCTTGTCCAGCGACGACGACAGATAGATCACGAAGCCGCCGAAGACCCCGGCCAAGACGGTGGCCGCGTACGCGCTCGCCTTGGCCAGCGCCACGAACCGCGCCACGACGAGCGGCTCCACCGGAGTCGTGCCGGGCTTGCGCTGGATGCGGGCGCGCGTGTTGATCGCCGTGACGATCTCGCCGAGCGCGAGCAGCAACAGCGTGGGAACCGCGGTCCACGGCAGCGGCGGCAACGAGGCGTAGGTGAGCCGCAGCACGCCCCAGACGATGGCGGCGACGCCCGCGAAGACCGTGAGCAGGATCGTCGGACGAGTGGCGTTCACGCCGGCGGCTGCAGACTCAGGTCGTCTCGGCGCCGCACCCCAGCGCCCGCGGTGGCGGCCGCCAGATCAGCGACGGAGCCGTGCCCGGGGAGCGCGGCGTCGGGCTCGACGTCGGACCAGGGCACAAGCACGAAGGCCCGTTCGTGCGCCCGTGGGTGCGGCAGCGTCAGGGCCGGGTCGGCCGAGGTGACGTCGCCGAAGCGGACGATGTCGATGTCCAGGGTGCGCGGCCCCCACTTGACCGTACGGACCCGGTCCATGGCGTCCTCGATGCTCAGCACCCGTTCGAGCAGCGTCTCCGGGGTCAGCCGCGTCTCCGCGATCACGACGATGTTGAGGAAATCGGGTTGCTCGGGCCCGCCGACCGGAGCCGTCTCGTACACCGGCGACATCGCCAGGAAATCGAGGCCGGGCGCGTCGAACAGCGCGTCGACGGCCTCCTGCAGGTTGTTGAGGCGGTCGCCCATGTTGCTGCCGAGCGACAACACGGTGCGATGCTTGACCAGCATGTGACCACCGGTCGGCGTACGGTCGGGCTGCGTCATTGGCGGCTCCCTGACGGCTCTCGGCTGTCGCTTTCTTGCTGTCTGCTTGTGCTGCCTGCTTGCGCTGTCTTGCTGTCGGGCGGCGGCTATCGGCGCGACCGGCGGATCGTCACCGAGACGTCGTCGAACCGGTACGGCATGGGCGCGTTCGGCTTGTGCACGATGACTTCAGCCTCCTCGACATGCGGGTGGCCGAGACAGAGCGCCGCGAGCCGCTCGGCCAGCGTCTCGATCAGGTTGACCGGCGGCCCCTCGATGACGTCCACGAGCCGGCCGGCGAGTGCTCCATAATCGACGGTACGCGACAGATCATCATCGGCTGCGGCCGGCCGCGTGTCCAAACCGAGCACGATATCGACGACGAATTCCTGGCCGAGTTCGCGCTCGGCGGGCAGGCATCCGTGCCGGCCGTAGGCCCGCAGCCCGCGCAGCGACACCCGATCCATGATCACGTATCCGGCTCGGCGGTCGCGGCGGTGCTCATGCTCATAGGTCGCTCACTCGGCGGGCTCACTCCGCGTCTCATGACTCCGGCTCGTCGTCGTCCGCCACGTTGTTGAGCACGGGCGAACCGTGGTGCAGCCACAGCCGCCAGTCACCCACCTCGTCGCGTACGAAGATATTTGTGGTCACCACACTGCCTCCGGCCAGGAAGCCGGTCTCGGTGTCGTCGTCGGCGGTCAGGATGTTCTCCCCGCACGTGACGATGGCCTGGTCGCCGTGCACGTCGATGTTGACGTCGGTGAGCACGAACTGGATGTACGGGGTGTTCGCCATGATCAGCGCCCACGCCCGGAGCACCTCGGCGCGGCCGCGCAGCATCGGCCAACCGGGATGCACACACGTCACACTAGCCGCATATGACCCTGCCGCCCACACCTTAGACATGCGTTCGAGGTCGACGGCTTCGAACGCGGCGTAGAACTCGGCGTTCGCCCGTTCGACGGCCTGCTCGTCATCCATCCGGTCACCCGCGCGCGGCTTGGAGGGCCGCGGCCACCCGGACCGCGTCGGCGTTCGGACGCACCCGGTGCACGCGCACGCACCACGCCCCGGCGGCGGCCGCGAGGGCCGTGGTCGCCACGGTGGCGTCGTCGCAGTCGGCGAACGGGCGGGGCGTCCCGTCGGGAGCGGCGAGCAACCGGCCGAGGAACCGCTTGCGGGAGGCCGCGACGAGCACCGGATGACCGAGGGCCCGCAGCGCGTCCAGGTGGGCGAGCAGCGACCAATTATGGCCGTGCTCGGGGCGCTTGGCGAAGCCGAGCCCCGGATCAACAATGATCATCGATGGGTCGACCCCCTCGGCCACCACCGCGCGGATGCGGGCCGCCAGTTCGTCGGTGACCTCGCCGACGACGTCGGTGTAGATCGAGCGCGTGTCCATGTCGTGGCTGTGCCCACGCCAGTGCATCACGACGTACGGCACGGCGGCCTTGGCGACCACCCGCGACATCGCCGGGTCGGCCAGGCCGCCGCTGACGTCGTTGACGAGGCGGGCCCCCGCGACGATCGCGGCCGCCGCCACCTCAGCGCGCATGGTGTCCACGCTGACGCATACGCCTTCGGCGGCGAGCGCCTCGATCACGGGCAGCACGCGCCGCGACTCTTCGGGCTCGGAGACGCGCTGCGCACCTGGCCGCGTCGACTCGCCACCGACGTCGACGATGTCCGCGCCCTCGGCGACCAGGTCGAGGCCGTGGCGAATCGCGGCCTCGGTGTCGAACCAGGCACCACCGTCGGAAAACGAATCAGGGGTGACGTTGACGACGCCCATGACAAGACAACGGCCGGGGTCGGGTAGCCCCGGCACGGAGTGGGCGGGTGTCATCATCACGCGAACCAGCCTATTCCCAATGGGGCAAGCCCATCTCAAGCGGCCGCCGACGCGGGGCCGGAGTCGGCGAGCGTCCTCAGGGCCGGGTGGCGGCGGGCGGGCGGCGCAGGCCGGGGACGCGCAGCCGCGGCCAGACGATGAAAGCTTCGGCCTCGAGCGCCGCCAGCGCGATCCGCGGCGTGTCGTTGAGGCTCGGATAGACGAAGAAGCGCGGCTGCCAGACCGGGTTGAACTTGCTGTTGAACTTATAGAGCGACTCGATCTGGAACCAGCGGGACAGGAAGACCAGCAGTCCCCGCCAGGCGCGCAGCACCGGGCCGGCGCCGATGCGCTCGCCGCGGGCCAGCGCCGCGCGGAACACGGCGAAGTTGAGCGAGACGCGCCTGACGCCGAGGTCGGGGGCGGCCTTGATGGCCTCGACGATCAGGTAGTCGTTCAGTCCGGGCTGGGCGGCACGGTCGCGCCGCATCAGGTCGAGGGAAAGGCCGTCGGAGCCCCAGGGCACGAAGTGCAGGAAGGCGTGCAGCTCGCCGTCTCTGGTCGCGGTGGCGATGGCGCACTCGCCGTCGCCGGGCTCGCCCATCCGGCCGAGCGCCATGGAAAACCCGCGTTCGGTGTCGGTGCCGCGCCAGGCGGCGGCCTGCCGCCACAGGGCGTCGAGCTCCTCAGGGGTGAAGTCCTTCTCGCGCCTGATCTCGGCCTTGTAGCCCTGCCGCGCCACGCGATTGACCATCTGCCGTACGTTCCGCATCGACCGGCCTTCGAGGCTGAAGCCGGTCACGTCGATGAACGCCTCATCGCCGAACTCGAGCGCGTCAAGTCCGCCCTCGCGGCACCAGATCTCGGCGCCCAGCTCACTGCACCCCATCACCGCCGGCACCCAGGCGTGCCGATCGGCCTCGTCGAGGAACGCGCCGATCGCGCCCGGCCATGCCTCGGGGTCGCCGATGGGATCGCCGCCGGCCAGCATGACGCCGGAGACGACGCGGTAGGTGATGCACGCCTTGCCGGTCGGCGACCAGATGACGCTCTTGTCCCGGCGTAGCGAGAAATAGCCGAGCGAGTCCCTGGCCCCGTGTCTGGCCAGCAGGTCGCGGATCTTGTCTTCGTCCGTGGCGGACAGCGCCGGCGCCGGCTCGGCCGGACGGAAAAACAAGAACGCGGTGACCAGGCCGGTGAACAGCCCAAGGCTGCCCAGGATCAGGTCGAACAGGTCGTCGCGGCGGTCGCCGGTTTGGAAGTCGACGGGACCGTGGACGCCGACCATGCCCATCACCACGTGCTGCAGCCTGCCGCCGAACGACGGGCTGCCGCGCAGCCCGTGCCGGTTGAGGTAGATGAAGGCCAATCCGATGAACACGCTGGTGATCGCGAGCAGCCCGCCCACGTACACCGCCCGCCACCGGGTGCGCGGATCGCCGACGGCGTAGAACTCGCCGCGGTAGTAGATCAGCGCGCCGAGCATCACCGCGGTGACGACGGCCTCGCCGATGGCGAACTCCCGTGCGACGTGGAAGACGATGCTGAGCGCCAGCAGCGCCACGACCGCCCGCCAGGCCCGCGCCTTGCGCCGGCGCAGCGCGTGAGACAGCAGCAGGAGGAGCAGCCCGGTGATGATGGTGGCCGTTCTGGCCGCGTTGGTGAGCGCGCCGGGAATGATGCCGGTGAGCTGCAGCATCCGCGCGTGCCACTCGGGGTCGATCGCGCCCAGCACGTCGGTCAGGCCGGTAAACAGGCACAGCCAGCCCGCCACGGCGGGCACCCAGCGCCGCCGGCGGCGCCGGTCCGGCGGCCGAGCGGCCGGATCGTTCCCCCGATGGTCGGTCGTCTCGCGCTTCGATTCCACCATCACGGCCCCACAGCGTAGTCAGCGTACGCCCGACTTCGTGCGATAAAGACGCAGGCGGCCGCGGACCGTGGCCGCGGCGAGCCGCCGGCTGAGCTGCCATCGCAACGGAAACGCCGTGCGGACACGGATCCCCCGGCGCGCGAACGATCTTGATCGCCAAAGCCTCGTCCCGAACCCGTACCCACTGAGACGGCCACGACAGCGCACGCGGAGGCACGCTGAGCGTACCCCCGGGCCCAGAAGGGGTGGAGGCCGCCTCGCGCTATTGGCCCAGGATGAGGCTCATGGCCTCCGCCCGTG
>CALAED010000720.1 GCA_937891035.1 uncultured Thermomonosporaceae bacterium
TCGTCGCTGTCGTTGCGCGAGCGCCCGTACCACAGCGCTTCCCTGCCGCCCAGCCGCCGATGGCCGGGCCGGATGACGTCGCCCTCCTGGCCGTACGGGATGGGCCGCTCGATCTTGATCTTGACGCCGCCCATGGCGTCGATGATGTCGGCGAAGCCGAACATGTCGACGAGGATGTAGTAGTCGACGGGCTGGTCGAGGATCTCGCCGATGGTGTCGGCGACGAGCGTGGGTCCGCGCAGGTTCTTGGGGACGCCGGGCACGATCTCCGGGTGGTATTCGGCGTAGTCGTAGACCTCGTTCAACAACCCCGGATGCTGCGGGCCGTCCCCGGCGAACCCGTTGGGGAAGCGCTCCCGCGGCGGACCCGCCGGCATCGGGAAGTCTTCGAGGTTGCGGGGCAGGCTGAGCAGGACCGTGTCGCCCGTCCGGGTGTCGACGCTCGCCAAGGTCATGCTGTCGGTGCGGACGCCGACCCTGTTGCCGGCCGCGTCGCCGCCGAGCAGCAGAATGTTGACCCGTCGTTTGCCCGCCCAGGGATCTTCGGCGTTCACGTGCCTGGTTGGGCTGCTGGGCTGGAAGACGGTGGTCAGCGCGTCACGGTAGGTGTTGGTTGACCGGGCCGCCCAGCCGAAAGGCGCGCAAAGCAGCACGCACAGGGCGCCGACCATGACATGGCCGGCCGTGCGGCGGACGGCCGGCAGCCCGCGAGGCCGGACGATCTGGTACGAGCGGATCACGACGGCGACCCACACCAGACCCAGCACGAGTGAGCCGACCGTGACCGCGGTGAGCAGGCCGGGCCGGACTGACCATTGCAGTAGATGCGGTCGGAAAACAGTGACCACGGTCACCAACGCGGCGACCATGCACCAATACAGGCCGAGCAGAAAAAGACCGGCCTTGCGGCGGCCCAGCCACAGGTGGGCAAAGCCCCAGAGAAAGGTGGAGATGAAGGTCAGTGCCAGGGCACTCGCCACTCCGCGCTCGCGTGTGATCTTGTCATCGCGTGCCCCGCCGCCGCTTCCTGAGCCCGCCCGGCCGGGGTGCGGCGTCGCCAATGTGCGATTCTCACGGCCGCCCCGCATCTTTCCCATGTATGCTCCGATTCCCAGCCGGGGGCGGCGATTTTCCTCGCCCTCTATAGGGACGTGTAAAAGGCTCACAAGGTTGCGGTGCGACGGTGCGCGCGGGTCTCGTGACCCAATTCACACAGCCGTCGGGTCCGGTGGTTCGCACCCGGGGACGCGCATGTCCGACGGCCTTCCCCTATTGATCGTGTCCCCTCTGACGTGCGGTTTAACCCAGTGGAACGCAACCACGCCACGGTCGGTCGTCCAGCGCGTCTGTGCCGTCACGCTACGTGATCAAATTTTCACCAGCTCGTCGTGCGCGGCATCCCTTCGGCGAAACCCGAGGCGCTTTGCACGCCGACGACGGCGCGCTCGTGGAACTCCTCCAGCGTGCGCGCGCCCGCGTACGTGCAGGCGCTGCGCAGGCCCGCGATGATCGAGTCGAGCAGATCCTCGACGCCGGGCCGACGTGGGTCCAGATACATCCGCGACGTGGAGATGCCCTCCTCGAACAAAGCCTTGCGGGCCCGGTCGAAGGGCGAGTCGTCGGCGGTGCGCAGCCGCACGGCGCGGGCCGACGCCATGCCGAAGCTCTCCTTGTAGAGCCGGCCGTCCGCGGCGCGCTGCAGGTCGCCCGGTGACTCGTACGTCCCGGCGAACCACGAGCCGATCATGACGTTGGAGGCGCCGGCGGCCAGCGCGAGGGCCACGTCCCTTGGATGGCGGATCCCGCCGTCCGCCCAGACGTGCCGGCCCAGCCGGCGGGCCGCGGCCGCGCATTCCGCCACCGCGGAAAACTGCGGGCGCCCGACGCCGGTCATCATCCGGGTGGTGCACATCGCGCCGGGTCCTACGCCGACCTTGACGATGTCGGCGCCGGCCTCGACGAGATCGCGCACGCCGACGGCGGTGACGACGTTGCCGGCCACGATGGGCACCGCGGGCCCGAGCGCGCGCACCTGCCGCAGCGCGTCGATCACCTTCTCCTGGTGGCCGTGCGCGGTGTCGACGACGATGAGGTCGGCGTCGGCGTCCAGCAAAGCCTTCGTCCGCGCCGCGACGTCGCCGTTGACCCCGATCGCGGCGGCGATCCGCAGCCGTCCCCCGGCGTCGACGGCCGGCGCGTACAGGGTGGCCCGCAGCGCGCCGGTACGGGTGAGGATGCCGCTGAGCCGGCCGTCCGGGCCGACGACGGGGGCGAGCCGGTGGCCGCGGCCATGCAACGTGTCGAACGCCGCACGCGGGTCGACCGTGCTCGGCACGGTGACGAGGTCGCGCGACATCACATCGCGCAGTTGGGCGAAGCGGTCGACGCCCTGGCAGTCGGCCTCGGTGACCACGCCGACGGGTCGGTCGTCCTCGATGACGATGACGGCCCCGTGCGCCCGCTTGGGCAGCAGGCCGAGCGCCTGGCCCACCGTGTCGGCCGGGCCGAGCGTGATCGGAGTGTCGACGAGGAGATCCCGCCGCTTCACCCAGCCGATCACCTCGGCGACCACGTCGATCGGTATGTCCTGAGGCAGGACCGCGATCCCGCCGCGCCGGGCGATCGTCTCGGCCATCCGGCGCCCGGACACGGCGGTCATGTTGGCGACGACGATCGGGATCGTGGTGCCACTGCCGTCGACGGTCGCCAGATCGACATCGAGCCGGGACGCCACCGCCGACCGGCTCGGGACCATGAACACGTCGTTGTAGGTGAGGTCGTGACCGACCTGTTCAGCGTTGATCAGGCGCACGTTCGCAAACACCAATCACATTGAGTAATCACGTGGGAGTCCCCGGATTTGAGAGCCACTGTCAAGCGTGATCTATACCCGCGATGGTTTGGCCGATACCGGGCCGAAGCGCATCTGCCCTGGCCGTTGCCGGCCTGTGACGCGCAATTCACCTACTGTGTATTCAGCGGCCGTAATCGTGGAAAGTGACAGCCGAGGTCTCTCTCGTTTTGTGGTATGTGTCGCCTGCCCTTGACGTAGGCGAGGCCGCATTGCACTTTTCTTGCACAAGCATCACGCGGACGCGGCGGATTGCGGCCGTCGCCCGGGGAGCCACATGTCCAGCAGGCGATGGTCGGTCGGCACCCCTACGGGGTGTGCGGGGTGAGTGAATGCGCATCAGGCTCCTGGGCCCGGTGGAATTGTGTGACGGCAGGCGCCCCGTGCCCATTGGGCCGCGGGCCCGTGTCGTCTTGGCCGCCCTGGCGATCAACGCCGGGCGCGTCGTCAGCATGCACCGGCTCATCGCCGCCGTGTGGCCCGACGAGCCGCCCGCCACGGCGGTAACGCAGATCCACATGTGCGTATCGGCACTGCGCCGGGCGCTGACCTCCCTCGGCGTCGCCGCCGCGCGCGACCTGATCGTCACTGCGCCGCCCGGCTATCTGCTGCGGGCCGGCGCGGATCAGATCGACGTCCTGGAGTTCGAGCGGACTCTGAGCGAGGCCAGAACGGCCGCCGGCGAGGGCGATCCGCGGCGCGCGGCGGCGCTGCTCCACGAGGGGCTCGGGCTGTGGCGGGGCCCCGCGCTCGAAGGGTTCCCCGGGCTGACGGTGGAGGCCACCAGGCTCGAAGAGCGGCGGCTGGCCGCGCTCGAGGAGCGGGCCGAGGCCGACCTGGCCCTCGGCCGCGCCGCCGACCTGGTTCCGGAACTCACCGCGCTGACCGCCGAACATCCGCTGCGGGAACGGCTGCGCGCCCTGCTCATGCGGGCGCTGCACCGGGCCGGACGCCGCTCGGAGGCGCTCGAGGTCTATCAGGACGCGCGGCGCGCGCTCATCGACGAACTCGGGCTCGAACCGGGTCCCGAACTGCGGCGTGCCCAGGACGCGGTCCTCGCCGCCGACGACACGGCCGAGTCCGTCGCCCGGCCCAGGTTCGCGACGGCGGCCGGGTCCGGGTTTGTGTCCGGGTCCGGGTCCGGGGCGGCGGGGCTCGCGGGCGGGCCGGTGAGCGGGCCGGTCGGGGGCGGCCGGTCGCCGCTGCCGCCCGACATCGCCGATTTCACCGGACGGCGCAAGCAGGTCGCCCAGGCCATCGACGCCATCACCGGGGCACCGCGGCAGCGGGCCGCCGTGCCGATCGTCGCGATCACCGGGCGGGCCGGCGTGGGCAAGACGACGCTCGCGGTGCATGTCGCGCACCGGCTGCGCAGCCGGTTCGACGGCCGCCTGTACGTGGGCCTGGACGGCGCTGGGCCGGCCCCGGCGGATCCGGCCGAGGTGCTCGGCCGGCTGCTGCGGCGGCTCGGCGTCGACGGCGCCGCCATCCCTGACGGCCCGCAGGACCGTGCCGAGAGCTACCGCGCCCGCCTGGACGGCGCGCACGTGGTGGTCGTCCTCGACAACGCGGCCGACGAACGGCAGATCCGGCCGTTGCTTCCCGGCAGCCCGACCTGTGCCGTCATCGTCACCAGCCGCCGCCATCTCACCGGGTTGCCGGGCGCGGTGCACGTGGAGCTGGACGCGTTCGACCCGGCGCAGGCGACCGAGCTGCTCGGGCGGGTCGCCGGCATGGACCGCGTCGCCGCCGAGCCGGCGGCGGGCGATCGGATCAGCATGCTCTGCGACCGGTTGCCGCTCGCGTTGCGGATCGCCGCAGCGCGGCTGGCCGCCAAGCCGCACTGGAGTCTGGACCGGCTGGCGCACCGGCTGGCCGATGAGCACCGCAGGCTGGACGAGCTGACCCACGCCGACCTGGAGGTGCGCGGCAGCATCGGGCTGAGCCATCAGGGCCTGTCGCCGTCGGCGCAGCGCGCGTTCCGGCTGCTCGGGCTGCTGGACGCGCCAGACTTCGCGGTGTGGGCCGCGGCGGCGTTGATGGACGTGTCGCAGCCGGCGGCCGAAGAGCAGGTCGAGGAGCTCATCGACGCGCGGCTGCTCGAGGTCGCCGGCCGCGACGAGACGGGGCAGACGCGTTATCGCTTCCACGACCTGGTCCGCGTCTACGCCCGCGAGCGCGCCGCCGCGGCGGAGCCGGCGGCCGAGCTGCGGGCCGCGCTGCGCCGGGCGCTGTCCGGCTGGCTCACGCTGGCGACGGCGGCCGAACAGCGCCTCGCCAACCCCTATTTCGCGCCGCTGTACGGAGACGCACCGCGCCGCGCGTTCGACGCGGAGACCACCGAGGCGCTGCTGGCCGACCCGGTCTCGTGGTTCGACGCCGAACGCGCCGCCGTGGTCGCCGCGGTGCGGCAGGCGCGCGAGAACGCGCTGCCCGACCTGTGCTGGGAGCTGGCCAGCGCCATGTTGCCGTACTTCGAGCTGCGCGGCGACCCCGTCGACTGGCGGCGCTGCTGCGACGACGCGCTCGCGGCCGCCCGCGCCGCCGGCGACGTGCGCGGCGAAGCGGCGGCACTGATCAACTTCGCCGGCCTGTACTTCGTGCAGAGCCGCTATGACGAGGGCGGCGCCTGCTTCGCCCAGGCGGCGGAACTGTGCGAGCGGATCGGCGCCGACTACGGCCTGGCCGGCGCGCTGTGCGGGCTTGCCTCGGCCAATCGGATCAAGGGCGCGCTCGATGAGTCCCGGGCGCGCTGGCGGCGCGGCCTGGAGATCTTCGCGGCGCTCGGCGACCCCAGGGCCGAGGCGTACGCCACGGAGGGGCTTGGTTTGTGCGACTTCGACCAGGGCCGGTTCGCCGCCGCCCGGACGCACTTCGACGCGATGCTGCGCTTGCACAAGGCGGCCGGCAACGGCATGGGGCAGGGCCAGGCGCTGCGCCGGCTGGCCGCTGTCGAGCTTGAGACGGGCCGCTACGCGGCGGCGCTCGAGCTGTTCAAGGAGGCGCTGCCGGTGTTTCGGGAGCTGGGTGACCGGCTCAGCGAGGCTGTGGTGCGGATGCGGATGGCCGAATGCATGGTGCGGGATGGCCGGCACGAACAAGCTCGCCGGCTGCTCGACCAGTGCATGACCATCTTCCGGGAGGTCGGCTGGCGGACCTGCGAGGGGCACGTGCTGCGGTTGCTCGGCGAGATGCTGATCGCCGAGCGCGACGCGCCCGGCGCGGTGATTCCGCTCCAGGAGTCGGTGCGGATCTTCCGGGATCTCGAGGAGTCGCTCGATCTGGCCGAGACGCTGGGCCGGCTGGGCGAGGCGTACGAGGCGATGGGAGATCACGTCGCCGCCCGGACCGCGCGGGGCGAATCGCGGTCATTGCTCGCCACCATGGGCAGGGTCACGGAGGACTTCTCGGCTAGGAAGCCCGAGAAGTCGTAAAAACCGGTGAATGATGCCCAAAAGGCATCACAGAGGTATGTGGCCGGGTTCGGCCGCGAGTGATCCTGACAGGCTTCCTGACTGACCTGCTTACTCACCGGCTCAACGGCTCTTCGGCGATGCCTCGCTGGGGCCGCGCAGAAAAGATCCAATCGTCGCCAATGTGGCCAAATGCTGACGCATCCGTTGCCTTCCATCGCGACGAACACGAGCAAGGGTTACTTTTGCCATCGGACCCACCAGTAATGGAATGATCCTTCGGTCAGTGAACAAGAGTCCCACAGCGCCCCGAGGAGGACACCGGTGCTTGATGCGGTCGACGCCGTGCTCGTCCGTGAGCTCCAAAGAGACGGCAGAGCGACGTTTCAGGCGTTGGCCGATCGGGTCGGGCTCTCCAGGACCGCCGTGCGGGCGCGGGTACAAAACCTCCTTGAGCGGGAAGTCGTCCGCGTCGTCGGCGTGGTGCACTCCGCAGTGGTGGGCACCGGCGCCATCGGGCACGTCGCCGTGACGGTCGACGGTTCGGCGCGGCAGGTGGCCGAGCGGGTGTCGACCAGATCGGCGGTGCGCTTCGCGTCCCTCACGGTGGGCCCGTACGCGCTCGTCACCGAGGTACGGGCCCGCGACGACGCCACCCTGTCCACGGAGATCGACGAGATCCGGCGCACCCCTGGAGTACGCGCGGCCGAGGTGTTCCGCGCCGTTTCTGTGGTCAAAGACGCCTATTCGGTTGTCGACGAGCTCAGCGACCTCACCCTCGATGAGATCGACTGGTGGCTGCTGCGCGAGCTGCAGCGCGACGGGCGTGCCCCCTACACCCGGCTGGCGCGCACGATCGGGCTGTCCCAGGCGGCCACCCGGGCGCGCGTCGTGCGGCTGCTGCGCTCGGGCGTCATCAGGGTCACCGGCATCGCGGACCCCACGGCCTTCGGGACCGCGGAACTGGCCGGATTCGGCCTCGTCGCCTCCGGCGCGGTGGACGCGGTGGCCGGCGAGGTCGCCGGGCGTGACGGCGTGCACTATCTGGTGACGGGTTTCGGCCGCTACGACATCCTCGGGCACGCGGAGGCCACCTCGCGCGCGGCGCTCGTCAGCGTGCTCGACGGGATCCGCGCGGTGCCCGGCGTCACGCTGCAGGAGACCTGGCATCACCTCGACGTTGTCAAGGAGAGCTACGCGGCCGAACTGCCCGGCGAGAGCCCCGGCTGAGCGGCGGCCCTCCCGGGCGGATCCCGGCGTTTCGGTGGGATTCTGGACTATTCCGGGCGGTTCCGGCTCAGGTCGCGGCGGTCGCGAATTCGGTACGGAGTGCCACGTTGAGGACTACTCGGGGTAACCGGCATATGTCGGTCCGATTCTTGCCATGTCTGAGACCGGAGGGCTTCGGTGTCCTACGGTCGGGTCATGAACCTGCGGCAGCTGCGCTATGTCGTGGCCACCGCCGATCACGGCACTATGACGGCGGCGGCGCAGGCGTTGTACGTCGCCCAGCCTGCGCTGTCGCGAGCCGTCCGTGAGCTCGAACGCGAGCTCGGCATCGAGCTGTTCGCCCGCTCGGGTCGCGGCGTCGCGCTCACCTCGGCGGGGGTTCAGGTCGTCCGGCACGCCCGGGTGGCGCTCGAGGCCATCGACGCCATCGAGGAGCTGTCGGCCGCGCGCGGCAACGGCCGCGGCGCCGAGCTGCGGATCGCCGCGACCCCCACGCTGGAGCCCGAGCTGACCGGGCGACTGGTGCCGCGCTTCGCCCGCGACCAACCCGCCGTCCGGGTCCGAGTGATCCGGTGCGCCGGACGCGAGGCGGTCGGCGCCGCGGTGCGCGCCGGCCGGGCCGAGCTGGCTGTGACCGACCTGCCGGTGCCCGGCGACCTGATCGCTCATCCCTTCGAACAGCGGGAGCTCGTGCTGGTCTCGCCGGTCGGGCTGCGGCTGCGCGACCCGGTGCCGCCGGCGGCACTCGATGGCATGCGCCTGGTCATGCCTCCTCGGGGCACCGCGCGGCGCGCCGAGCTTGACGCCATCCTCGCCAAGCTCCGGGTCGTGCCGGTGGTCGCGATCGAGTCGGACGAGCGCGGCTTGTGGATCGAGCGGGTGCGATCCGGCCTTGGCTCCCTGCTGTGGTACCGCAGCCAGGTCGAGGACGCCGAGGGGCTCGCAGTCCGTTCGTTCACCCCGCCGATCACCCGGACGATCGGCCTCATCCACGCCCACCGCCCGCTGTCGCCGGTGGCCCGCGACTTCCTGGCCTTCGCGAAAGAACGACATTGACCCGGCCCCGAGCCGCCTGAAACGGCGCGGCCGATCGGTCGGGGGCCGAGCCGTTCGGCGGGCCGCCGTCCCGTGCGATGATCGGCCCGGGAGGGGCATGGAGGCGACACACGCACTGGGACTGCTCGCGCTGCCGGTCGCGGCGATCGCGGTCGCGGCGCTGGCCCGCAGGCTCGGCCTGGCGGCGCCGCTCATGCTCGTGGTGGCCGGGCTGGTGGCCGCGGCGATCCCGGGCCTGCCCGACATTCAGCTCGATCCCGAGTTCGTGCTGTATGTCTTCTTGCCGCCGCTGCTGTTCACGGCGGCGTGGGAGAGCTCGTATGTCAACCTGCGGGAGAACCTCGCGCCGATCGGGCTGCTGTCGGTCGGGCTCGTGCTGTTCACCACGCTGGTCGTCGGGTACGCCGCCCATCTCGTGGTGCCGGGTTTGCCGTTGTCGGCGGCGTTCGCGCTCGGCGCCATCTTGGCCCCGCCCGACGCTGTCGCCGCGGTGAGCGTGGCCCGCCGCCTCGGCCTGCCCAGGCGGACGGTGACGATCCTGGTCGGCGAGAGCCTGTTCAACGACGCCACGGCGCTGACCGTCTTCCGGGTGGCCTTGGCGGCCGCGGTCGGCGAAGGTTTCTCGCTGCTCGACGGCACCGGCCGGTTCCTGTACGCGGCGGCGGTGGGAGCCGCCATCGGCCTGGCGCTCGGGCCGCCCCTGCACTGGTTGCGCGTCCGCCTCGACGACCCGCTCGTGGAGACGGCGGTGCCCATCTTCGCCCCGTTCGCCGCGTACCTGCTCGCCGAGGCCGCGCACGCCTCAGGGGTGATCGCGGTCGTGGTCAGCGGGCTCTACCTGGGCCACCGCTCGGTGCAGTCGGGGGCGCTCACGCGCGTGCTCAGCGGGTCGTTTTGGAAGGTGACCGTCTTCGTCTTGGAGTCGATGGTCTTCCTGCTGATCGGCCTGCAGCTGCCGCTCATCCTCGACGCGCTGTCCCGGCGAAGCTGGGAGAGCCTGACGTGGTACGCGGTGGTGGTCTTCCTCGCCGCCGTGGTCGCGCGCTTCGCCTGGGTGTTTCCGATCGAGTCGATCCCCGCGCGGGGATGGCGGCGCCGCCGCGCGGGCTTCGACGCCGCCGCGTCCGGCCGGCCGCCGCCGCCCTCGCCGCCGCCCGGCTCGGCGCCGCGTCCGACGACGCCCTGGCGCCAGCGTGTCGTCTTGTCGTGGGCCGGCATGCGCGGCGTGGTGTCGCTGGCCGCCGCCTTCGCCATCCCCTTCACCACGCACGACGGCCGGCCCTTCCCCGAACGCGATCTGCTGCTCTTCCTCACGTTCACCACCGTGCTCGGTACCCTGCTGCTGCAGGGCCTGACGTTCCCCGCGCTGATCCGGCGGCTCGGGGTGGGCAGCGAACGAGAGCGGTACGCCGACCAGGTGGCCGAGGCCGCCGCCCAGCACGCCGCGGCCAGGGCGGCGCTCGAACGGCTGGAGGAGCTGGCCGGGGGAGAGGCGTCCGCCGTGGCCGACGAGATCGTCCAGCGCCTGCGCGGGCATGCCGAGCAGCGACAGCACACTGCGTGGGAACGGCTGGGCGGCGGTACGGGACCGGCGGGCGAGGAAGTGCCATCCGCCACCTACCGCCGGCTGCGCCGAGAGATGCTGGCCGCCGAGCGCGCGGTGTTCATCCGGCTGCGCGACGAGCGGCGCATCGACGACGAGGTGCTGCGCAGGGTCTTGCACGAACTCGACCTCGAAGAGGTCATGCTGTCCAGGGACTGAACGCGCGGCGCCACCCGGATTCTGGTACCAATGCGGGTGTCACGCATACCGGCTCGGCGCCGATGGGACGAGCGACTACCCAGAGGTCATATCGTGGTACTGACGGGTTGCTTTGCCGGAGGTTGAGACAGGAGCGGACGTGATATTCAGCCATGACACCGAGCACGCGCTCGGCACCGTCGTGGACCTCATCAACACCGGACCGGTCGCCGGCGGCGTCGAGGGCCTGTCGGACCTCGACGCGCTGCGTGCCTTCATCGACCGCGCCCGGATCAGTGGTATCGCCCGCCTCGACCTCGACGACCTCGTCGCCATCCGCCGGCTGCGCGACCGGTTCCACGACGTGTTCGACGCCCCCGACACGCGCCAAGCGGTCACGCTGGTCAACGGAATCGTCGGAGACGTCAAGACGACGCCGCACCTGACCGACCACGACGGGCACGACTGGCACGTTCATTTCTTCGCGCCGGGCGCCCGTCTCGCCGATCACGTGGCCGCCGACTGCGGCATGGCGCTGGCCTTCGTGGTCGCCACGGGCGAGCTCGACCGGCTGCGCACCTGCGAGGCCCCCGACTGCGAACGCGTGCTCGTCGACCTGTCCCGCAACCGCTGCCGCCGCTACTGCGACAGCCGTACCTGCGGCAACCGCATGCACGTCGCGGCCTACCGCGCCCGCCGGCGGCTGGCCGCCCACTGACCCACGCCTACCGGCGGTCACCGCCGGGTGGGGGAGCGCAGCGCGGCGATCGCGGCGAGGGCGCGGGCGGCGGCGGCCACGTCATGGACCCGCAGGACGCGGGCGCCGAGCCACGCCGAGACGCCGAGGACGGCCATCGTCCCCACGCCGCGCCGGTCGATCGGCTGGCCGAGGGTCTCGCCGATGAAGTCCTTGTTCGACACCGCCACCAGCACCGGCCAGCCCGTCGCGACAAGCTCGTCGAGGCGACGGGTCAGCTCAAGCGAATGGCGAGTGTTCTTGCCGAAGTCATGCGCCGGGTCGATCAGGATCGCCTCCCGGCGCACCCCGAGCGCCAGCGCCCGTTCGGCCTCGGCCGTCACGTGCCGCACCACGTCGGCCACGACGTCGTGATAGGCCACTCGATGCGGCCGGGACCTCGGCGGCAGCCCGCCCGCGTGGGCGCAGACGAGCCCGATGCCGTGCCGGGCGGCCACGGCGGCGAGTTCGGGATCGACGCCGCCCCAGGTGTCGTTGAGCAGATCGGCGCCCGCCTCGGCGACGCGTTCGCCGACTTCGGCGCGCCAGGTGTCCACGCTGATCACCAGGGCGGGATGACGGGCGCGCACCGCCGCGACCAGGTCGACGACGCGGCGCAGCTCCTCGGCCACGCTGACGTCGTCGCCCGTCCCCGCCTTGACGCCGCCGATGTCCACGATGTCGGCGCCCGCGACGACGGCCCTGTCCACCGCGGCCAGCGCGGCGCGGAAGTCATAGGTCGCGCCGTGATCGTAGAAGGAGTCGGGCGTTCGGTTGACCACGGCCATGATCGCGGTGTCGCCGAGCTCGCGGCCGCCGAGGCGCACCGGCGCCCTGACCGTCCCGCCCCGGTCGTCCACGCGTCGTCCCCTCCGTCCGCCGCGGCCCATCCGCCGGGCTCTGTCGGCCTCCATCATGGTCGCCGATGCGGCTGGGCGTGCCGGCGAGACCATCATCGCGAATCTGATTCGGTGAACACGACGGTCCTCGCTCGTCACGCCCAGAATTGCTCGCTAACCTCGTCATTTACACTCATCGAGCGGATTTGCGCTCGATGGCGGAAAAATGGGGAAACAAGCACGGAGGTTCCGCTGACCAGGCGAGCGCTCATCACCGGTATTACCGGGCAAGACGGGTCCTACCTCGCAGAGCATCTGCTCGCGCACGGATACGAGGTATGGGGCCTCGTCCGGGGGCAGGCCAACCCGCACGTCGCGCGACTGCGCAAGCACGTCGGCGACATCAAGATCGCGCAGGGCGACCTCCTCGATCAAGGCAGCCTCATCTCGGCCATCGAACGGGTACAGCCCGACGAGGTCTACAACCTTGGGGCGATCTCCTACGTGCCGATGTCATGGCACCAGGCCGAGCTCACCGCCGAGGTCACCGGCATGGGGACATTGCGCATGCTGGAGGCGATCCGCGTGGTGAGCGGCATCAGCGCCTCCCGCACGCCGGGCGCCGCCCAGATCCGCTTTTATCAGGCGTCGTCGTCGGAGATGTTCGGCCAGGTCAGCGAGACCCCGCAGAACGAGACGACGCCGTTCCACCCGCGCAGCCCCTATGGCGTGGCCAAGACCTACGGGCATTTCATCACGCAGAACTACCGCGAGTCCTACGGCATGTTCGCGGTCAGCGGCATCCTGTTCAACCACGAGTCGCCGCGCCGTGGGGCGGAGTTCGTCAGCCGCAAGATCACCCTCGGAGTGGCCCGCATCAAGCTGGGCCTGGCCACCGAGCTCAAGCTCGGCAACCTCGAGGCCCGCCGCGACTGGGGCTACGCGGGCGACTACGTGCGGGCCATGCGGCTGATGTTGCATCAGGACGGCCCGGACGACTACGTGATCGGCACCGGCCGTACCCACTCGGTTCGCGAGCTCGTCGAACTCGCCTTCGCCACGGCGGGCCTGCGCTGGGCAGATCATGTGGTGACCGACGCCCGCTTCACTCGTCCCGCTGAGGTGGACCTGCTCTGCGCGGATCCGAAGAAGGCCAGGGAACAGCTCGGCTGGGAGCCCACGGTGGCCTTCGAGGATCTCATCACCATGATGGTCGAATCCGATCTCGAGCTGCTCGCCCGCTCGGACCGACCCGACGACGAGCCGTTCAGCCCAGATCACTGGTGACGACGTAATAGGAGCCGGGTGGGCGCGGGGGGCGGAGCCTCCCCGCGGGTGTTGATTACAGTCGGTTGTAACGGATCGTTTCGAGCATACGAGGATGCCTGACATGACGCCCTGTCCACACGTGGTCGATCTACCGGTGGCGGACCCGAAGCCGGCCGAGCCGGATGGATGCGCGGAGTGCCTGGCTGGCGGTCTTCGCTGGGTGCACCTTCGGATCTGCCTCACCTGCGGCAACGTCGCCTGTTGCGACTCCTCGCCGGGCCGGCACGCGGCCGCGCACGCCGACACCAGTGGTCATCCGATCATTCGTTCTTACGAGCCCGGTGAGGACTGGCGATGCTGTTTCGTGGACGAAACGCTCGTGTGAGCGCGGGGCCGGGTCCCAGCGGCGGAAGCACCAGGCAGACCATCGGGGAGAACTCCGG
>CALAED010000721.1 GCA_937891035.1 uncultured Thermomonosporaceae bacterium
CCCGCCGGGACTCCGGGCGCACGATCGATCTCACCTGCCAGAGTGACGGCGTACGCAGCCATCCGCCGCTAAGGTGGCCCACCACTAGGGCCTAGGGTGATGCCCGGGTTGGTTCGGCCAAGGAGTGAGATGCGGAAAGTGCTACTGGTTCTGCTCTTCGTCCTGATCATCGTCGTGATCGCGGCCGATCGCGTCGGGGTCGCGGTGGCGCAGGACCAGATCGCCAAGCAGGTCGCGGCGCAAAACGACCTGCCGAGTAAACCGGACGTGAAGATCCACGGCATCCCGTTCCTCACCCAGGCGATCGGCGGGAACTATCAGCGGATCGACGTCCGGATCGGCCAGTTGACACGGCAGGGCGTGACGCTTGAAGACGTCCAGGTCGAGCTGAGCGACGTCAAGGCCCCGCTGCGTGACGTGATCAACGGCGACGCCTCCAACGTGGTCGCCGGCACCGCCACGGCCTCGGCGATCGTGCCGTACGAAGCGGTCAGGCGGCGCGCCCCGGCGGCGGTCAGGAGCATCTCGGACAGCGGGTCCAACCTTCAGGTCCGCGGGAATATGTCGGTCCTCGGCTTCAGCGGCGACGTCACCATCGTTGCCGCGGTGCGCGCTACGGGACGGGGCGTCGCCGTCACGCCGCAAAGCGTCCGCACCGGCGGCGGACCAGCCGTGCCGCTGGCGCTGCTGCGCGACCGGTTCACGTTCACCGTGCCGGTGCGGGACCTGCCGCTCGGTTCCCGGATCAGCAGGGTCGAGGTCACGCCGGACGGGCTGCGTATCGCCGCCACCGCCGACGACGTGAAGCTCAACGACGTCTCCAACGCTTAGCCCGCCCCTCCAACGCTTAGCCCGCCGCGGCAACCGTCCGCTGACCGGCGCCGCCCGAATCGACCTGAGGAGTTTCGCGCCCTCGACGACCAAGAAAGGGGCGAAAGTCCGGCGAAAAGCCAGGTGTGAACCGGCACGTACTCGCGTACGTGTCTGAAGTGTGGGACCCACCGCGGACGACCGGCTGCTGCGCGCGCTTTACGCCGAACATGGCGGCCCGCTGCTGGGCTACATCCTGCGGCTCACCGGCGACCGCCAGCAGGCGGAGGACGTCGTCCAGGAAACCCTGCTGCGCGCCTGGCGGCACCCGGAGGCGCTGACCGGCCGGCCGGTACGGCCGTGGCTGTTCACCGTGGCCCGCAACCTTGTCGTCGACGCGCACCGCGCGCGGCAGGCCCGGCCGCCCGAGGCGGGCGAGGCCCCGCTCGCGTTGTTGCCGGCCGCCGACGATCTCGACCGCGCACTCGAGTCCTGGACGGTCGCGGAAGCGCTCGCCGACCTGAGCCCGCAGCACCGGGCCGTCCTCATCGAGACGTACTACCGCGGCCTGTCCGTCGCAGAGACAGCCGCCGTGCTCGGGATACCCCCGGGCACGGTGAAGTCGCGCACCTACTACGCGTTGCGTGCGCTCAAGCTGGCACTGGAGGAGCGGGGGTTGGCCCCATGAACACCAGCGGACCGCGCGCCGCCGGGCGCGCGGAGTGGCCGGTCTACGACATGCCCGCCTCGACGCGAGTGAGGAGGCGGTCGACATGACGAGCATGTGTTCCTGGGTGCGAACATCACTAGGTGTCTACGTGCTCGGCGCCATCGACCCGGCCGAACGAGCGGAAGTGGACGCGCATCTGCCCTCCTGCTCAAGGTGCCGGGACGAGGTCGCCGCGCTCGCCGGGCTGCCCGCCCTGCTCGGCCGGATCAGTGAGGAACAGATCTCCCAGGTCACCGCGCCGCCGCCGCCGGCACTGCTCGAGCAGTTGCTCGCCAAGGCCGCGGCCAAACGGCCGGACCGCCGCCGGCAGTGGTTGCCGCTCGCCGTGGCCGCCGTGTTCGTCCTCATCGTCGGCGCGCTGGTCGGCGCCCTGCTCACGCCGGGACCGGATCGGTCGCTCGTCCCCCCGGTCGCCCAGTCGTCCCCGAGGGTCACGACCTCCGTCCCCGCGACGGAGCAGTTGGAGGAGCGGTCGGCCGTCGACCCCGTGACGAAGGTCGAGGCCTGGGTCGGGGCGGAAGACGAGGTATGGGGCACGGCGCTGACCATACGGCTCAAGGGGGCGCCGACGGGGGCGCGCTGCCGGCTGTACGCCGTGGCCGCGAACGGTCACCGCGACGCGGCCGGCGCCTGGCAGTACGGCAGTCTCGATTATGAAGAGTTCCACGGCTCGACGATGATCGCTCTGGCCGACCTCTCCCGGGTCGAGGTCGTGCTGACCAACGGCCGTCGCCTCATCACCATCCCGCTCTAAAGCGGCGATCATCCGGATGTCGGGGTACGTTGGCTCGTGATGATTGGTGTGATGACCGCGATCGTGGCGCTCCTGGCGGCCACGATCATCGGTGTCGCCTGGCGGAGGAGGAACGGCGTGCTCCGCTCCACGACCGACGCGAAGTCGGGCGCGGACGCCGCGGACGCCGCAGAAGGCGCGGACGCCGCGGTCCTCGGGCCGGAGTTCGCGTCGAAGCTTGGCGAACGAGCGACCCTCGTGCAGTTCTCGAGCGCGTTCTGCGCCCCGTGCCGGGCGACCCGCCGCGTCTTGGACGAGGTCGCCGCGATGGTGGACGGGGTCAGGTACGTCGAGATCGACGCCGAAAGCCGGCTGGATCTGGTGCGCCGGCTTGCCGTCCTGCGCACTCCCACTGTGCTGGTCCTCGATGGCGCTGGGCGCGTCGTCCGGCGCGGCACCGGGCCGCCGCGCAAGGCCGATGTCATCGCCGCGCTCGGCGTCGCGATCCCCGGCCCGACCGGCCCGACCGGGGCGCCGATGCGGGAGGCGGAACACCGGCCGTCCCAGGGCGCGAGATAAATGTGACAGGCAGCGATGGGACGCCTAGCATCAGAGGCGTGCGTAACCGGACGGAGCAGCTGCTGACCAAGCGGCGCGCGGTCGACTTCTGCCGCGTCGCCACCGCGCTCTGTCCCTGACCTGAGGTATCGAGTCCGCATTCCGTCACCTCCCGTACGCACCCACCCTCGCCATCAGGAGCATCTGCGATGCAGGTCGATCCGCGCGGCCAACGCTTCGCCGCCGCGGTGACGTCGGTCGTCCTTGTCGCCGTCCTGGTGACCGGGAGCTGGCTGTTGCTCGCGGCCCAGGCCTTGGTCTTCGCCATCGGAGCCGGTTTCGGCGCGCGTTACACCCCGTACGCGCTGATCTTCAGGGGGCTGCTGCGGCCAAGGCTCGGCCCGCCGCCGCAGTTGGAAGACGCGGCCCCGCCGCGGTTCTCCCAGGGCGTCGGTCTCGTCTTCGCCGCCGTCGGCGTCGTGGGGTACGGGTCAGCGGTCACGTGGCTCGGTCTCATCGCCACCGCCATGGCACTGGCCGCCGCTTTCCTCAACGCGGCGTTCGGGTTCTGCCTCGGCTGTGAGCTCTATTTGCTGATCAAGAGATTCACTCCACAGACCCGCTCCGCGGGCGGCTAGCCCGTTCCGCCGGAGCGGAGAAAAGAAAGGAGTCCGCCATGGGCCGCTCCGACGTTCTGGTCGACGCCGGCTGGGTGGAAGACCACCTCAACGACCCTGGTCTCGTGCTCGTCGAGGTCGACGAGGACACCAGCGCCTACGACAAGGGCCACATCCGTGGCGCCGTGAAGATCGACTGGAAGAACGAGTTGCAGGACCCGGTCCGCCGCGACTTCGTCGACAAGACCGGCTTCGAGCAGCTGCTGTCCGGCAAGGGCATCGCCAGCGACGATCTGGTGATCCTCTACGGCGGGAACAACAACTGGTTCGCGGCGTACGCGTACTGGTACTTCAAGCTGTACGGCCACGACAAGGTCAAGCTCCTCGACGGCGGCCGCAAGAAGTGGGAGCTGGAGTCCCGCGAGCTGGTCACCGACGTGCCGACGCGCCCGGCCACCACCTACCAGGCCAAGGAGCAGGACACGGCCATCCGCGCCTTCCGCGACGAGGTGGTCGCCGCCATCGGCACCAAGGGCCTCATCGACGTTCGGTCGCCGGACGAGTTCATCGGCAAGCTGCTCGCCCCCGCGCACCTGCCGCAGGAGCAGGCGCAGCGGGCCGGGCACGTGCCGACCGCGCGCAACATCCCCTGGTCGAAGGCCGCCAACGACGACGGCACCTTCCGCTCCGACGAGGAACTGCGGGCGCTCTACTCCGAGGCCGGGGTCGACCTGAGCAAGCCGATCATCGCCTACTGCCGGATCGGTGAGCGCTCGTCGCACACCTGGTTCGCGCTGCACGAGCTGCTCGGGCTCTCGGGCGTAAAGAACTACGACGGATCATGGACCGAGTACGGCTCGCTGGTGGGCGTTCCGATCGAGCTCGGCGAGGCCAAGTAACCAAGCAAGGCTGATCACAGTGGAGGAACGATGACTGACGGCTGCGCGGCGCCGGCGCAGACGGCGAGCCTGCCGGCGACGGTCGACCTGGCGAACGAGGCGGTCATTCAGGGCACGGTCGTCCGCGACGGCGCCCCGGTGGCCGGCGCGTACGCCCGGCTGCTTGATGCGACCGGCGAGTTCACCGGCGAGGTGGTGACCGGCGATGAAGGGATCTTCCGGTTCTTCGCCGCGCCCGGCGACTGGACGGTCCGCGTGCTGGCCCCCGGCGGGGTGAGCACCGACAGCAACGTCGTGGCGGCGACCGGCGAGATCGCCTCGCTCGAGGTCGCCATCTGAGCCGACCCTGAGCCAGGCCATTGAGCCGGCCCCTCCGAGCCGGCCCCCTTTGCGCTGCCCGCTGATCGGGGCTCACTCGGCTCGGCCGAGATTCTAGCCACCGCCCAGCGGCGCCGCGGCCCGTCGATCTCCCCACGCGGGAGGCCGGCGGGCCCCGGCGTCTTCGCCCGTGGCGGGGTTCGGCGACCGCCCGGCGGGCCCGGACCGCAGCCGCTAGAGTCCTGGTCGATGCCCAGATTGTCGCCGTTGTCGTCCCTCACCCTTCCGTGGACGACGATGAAGCTGGCCTCGCGGTTCTTCGTGCCGCTTGTGCTGTGGTTCACCGTTGGCCAGTTGCTGCGCTACGGCAGCTTCTACACGGCCTACCGGTTCATCGGCAACGGCGTGGTGCCGATGCTCGCGCTCAGCTTCGGCGTATTGATCGAGCTCGCGGTGACCGTGGCGATGCTGCACAGCCTCCGCGACGGGCTGTCCGCGATCCGGCGCGAGGGCATGGACCAGCAACTCGCGCCCTGGGCCGCCCGAGACGAGGAGTCGATCTTCGACGCCATGGGGCGGGCGCTGTTCCCGTTCCTGATCTTCTACGTCGCCTGGGGCTGGTTCGCCAACGACGCGAGAGAGCTGAGCGCCTTCGCGCGGGGACGTGACTTCGCCGAAAGCGGTGGCTCGTTCTTCGCGCAAGAGGGGCTCGCGATCATCGTGACCCTGGCCGACCACATATACGTCGCGGCGATCGCCACCGCCGTGTTCTTCGTGGTGAAGACCGCCACAGAGTGGTGGCTGCTGCCGCGGCTGGCGCGGATCGGCCCGCTGCTGCTCGCCGTCTTCGAGCTCAACTGGACGCTGTTCGGCCTCTTCACCGTCGACCACTACCGCCGCAACGTCGCGGGCTGGTTCACCGACCGGGCGATTTGGGGCGACATTAGCGATCTGTTCGGGTGGCTGACGCCGCTGTGGGCCCCGTTCAAGTTCGCGGTGCTCAGCGGCCTCGTGTGGCTGGTGATCGCGGGGGTCGTGCTCGGGGTCGACGCCGATGAGGAGTCGGCCATCGGCAAGGGCCGCTTCGGGCGCCGGCTGGCCACGATGAGCGGAATCCACAAGCGACGCAGCCCGCGCGAGGTGTTGTCGAGAGAACTGCGGGAGAAGTGGTTCCCCGCGGTGCACGGATTCAGGATGGTCCGGCGCGCCGGGTGGATGACCTTCGGCGTCTTCTGCGTGCTGTTCACCGGCCTCGACACGGGCCGGGAGTACCTGCGGCGCGGCATCTACTACCTGCTCGGGCCGCACGAGGTGCCGTGGTGGATGCTCCGGTTGCCGGTTGTCAACTTCACCGTCGAGCTGATCTACGATGTGCTTCGCATCTGCCTGCTGGCGGCGGCGTTCAATCTCCTCGTGGCCAGGGTCAATGCGCGAAACGCAGCACGTCGAGCACCGTCCGTTCCGGGCGATGGAACGGCTGGATATGCAGGTCAAGCACCACTGAGGTGAGCACAGTCGGCGGCACCGTGGCGGTGACCCGCACGATCGGCATGCTGCCCACCGGCGGCTCGTCGCTGGAGACGCTCGGGTTTTCGGCCTCTCCTTCGGCCGACCACAGATTACCGGCACGGTCACGGAGTTCGTAGACCATCGTGTCGAGCTCCTCCACCCCCTTAGCGTCAAGCACCTTCGCCTGCAGCAGGAGGGTGAGCCGGGCCCCGGCGGGCGTCGACCCCGCGGCCGACGAGCCGGGCGCCGACGCCGTGGCCGGGTCGTTCTGGCGGCCGAGCAGCCGCCACTGGTTGTGGCCGAGCTTCGCCCAGGCGCCGCGTGGCACGATCGTGACGCGCTCGTCCGGTTGGAAGGTCAGCGCGTTGTTGTGGTCGTCGTACCAGTGGATCCCCAGGTACGCCGGCACCAAGATCAGCACGGCTCCGAGTTCGATCAAGCGCCGCTTGAGCCGGCGCGGCGGAGGCGGCGCCTTGGGCGCGGCATCGCCGGCGGGGCGGCCCCCCGGCGGTGGCGGCTGGGGGCCCGGCACCGGCGGCGCGTACTCCGGCGGCGGCGGACCGTACCGCGGCCGCTCGCCATACGGCGGAGGTGGCGGCGCCGGGATCCCCGAGGGCGCCACGGGCGGTGGCGGCGCGCCGAGACCGGGCGGACCGGGGCGGCCGTGTGGTGCCGGCGGCGGCGCCGGCCGAGCGGGCGAACCAGGGGGTGGTGGCGGACCCGGCACAGCCGGCGGCGCTGACGGCGCCGCGGCGGATGGCGCCGACGGGGGCGGCGGCGCAAACATCGGCGGCCCGGGCGGTGGCCACGACGATGGCGGTGGCGGTGGTGCCGCCGGCGGCCATGGCGGCGGCCCCGGCCGGCTCGGCGGGCTCGGCGGCAGCGCCGGTGGCCGCTCGTCGGACGGAGGCGGGCGCCCGGTCATGATCGGTCGCCCAGATGATAGTTCGCGGCGGGCCGCGTGCTCAGTCGCGCCGCCTTCGCGTCGTCGATGCCGAGGTCGATGACGCTCTCCGCCGTCAGGTCGCTCACCGCCGGGCCATAGGTCTGGCCGATGACCACACTGGCCCCCGCGAGCCTGTCCTCGGGCACCTCGAAGACGAGCGTGCCGGACCCCCACAACATCGGCTGGTAGGTCCCGTCCGCCCTGGTCAGGACGCCTACCCGGCCGCCTTCGTTATAGGTCCTGCCGTCCCGCGTCTCCAGCCTGACGTACTTCATCTTGTACGGACGGCGTTCGGCGCGCGCGTGGAAGTGGACGACGACAAAGAGCCCGTCGGCGACGTGGGCGCCGTTGCTCAGGGACGTCGTGGTGATCGACGCCGCCACGTCATAGCGGTCGATCCGGACGCTGAACGCGTCGTTCGTGACGACCGCGCCGATCCGGCCGTACGTCCGCAGCGGGTTCATGCTGTTGGCCTCGAGGTCCGGTTGCCGACTCCATAGCCACATCGCGGCGGCGCAGAGCGCGGCCGCCGTGACGGCCGACGCGAGGGCGCGCGCCGCCGTCATCCGATGCCGCCCTGCCGAACGGGCACGGTCACGGTGGCCGCGATCGGGGTGTCCTTGCCGTTGAGCCAGAGGTAGCCACCGTGGTCGAACTCCAGCTGGCGGACCCACTCGTGCAGATTCAGCGTGACCTGCGCCGGCGGCGTTCCCTTCAACCTCCAGATGAGGTCGATGCCTCGGGGGACGCGCGGCTGAAGCGTGAGTGCCGGGCCCTTGGCCGGATCGTTCCGCGCCCCCTCCGCCCGGCGCCCGGGCGCCGGTCCGAGCAGCACGCCGGCCGAGAATCCGGACGTGCCGTTGTCGATCATCACGGTGTCCTCGCCGGTGTTGGTCACCCGCATCCGCACGATGATCGCCGGGACGAGCGCGTTGTCGAGCCCGACCTTCGTCCTCTCGGTACGGGCGTTGATCACTTGTACGTCGAATCGGCCCTGGTCGACGGAGCCGCCCGGCGCCACCCGCGGGGGCGGCGTGGCCGACTGCGAGCGCCACCCCCCGGTCACCCAGGTCACGGCCGTGAGCGCGCCGGCGACCGCCACGACGATCGCCGTGGTCGGCAGCGCCCGAGAGCGGGACCGGGCGCCCGCCGGACGGGGCTCGGGAGGCCGCGCCACGGATTGCTGGGTACTCGGGATCATCGTCCTCGATCGTAACGGTCTGCACTGCTTCGCGGGGATCGTCTAGAGTCTTCGCGAAGAGCACCCTCGTGGGGTTGAAGACAGAGGGAGACAACGATGAGGGCGGCAAGGCTCATCGTCGCGGCCTGCCTCGCGTCGGCGCCCATGTTCGGCGCCGCGCCCGCGCTGGCCGGATCGGCGGCGCCACCGGCGATTCCACTCGCTCCGGCGGCACCGGTGGCCTGTCAGCTTCCGCCAGGGGAAACCAATGCGCCCGTCGAGCCGTGGGCGCAAAGACGCTTCGACTACGACAGGCTCTGGAAGCTCACCAGGGGTAACGGCGTGACCGTCGCCGTCGTCGACACCGGCGTGGACGCCGACCACCCGCAGCTCGACGGGCAGGTGACGAGATCCATCGACATCTCCAAGACGGACACGCGCGACTGCCTCGGCCATGGCACGAAGGTGGCCGGCATCATCGCCGCCTCGGACCAGCGCGACCGTAACCGCGCGTTCGTGGGGATCGCGCCGCGTGCCAAGATCCTTTCGGTCAAGTACACCAACCAGGAGCACTCGAACGGCGCCGATCCCAACCTCGCGAGGGCGATCAGGGCCGCCGCCGACGCCGACGGCGTACGGGTCATCAACGTCTCCTCCACCGCTCCGGATACCCCTGACCTGAGGGCGGCCGTGAAGTATGCGCAAAGCCGCGACATCTTGATCGTCGCTGCCGCCGGAAACGTCCAGGACGAGCAGAAGGGCAAGGAGTTGCCGGCGTACCCGGCGGGCTACGACGGCGTGGTCGGGGTCGCGGCGTTCGACGAGAACGGCCAGGTCAGCGACTTCTCGAACGTGCGGACCCAAATCTCGGTCGCCGCCCCCGGTCAGAACATCACCTCCACCTGGCCGGGCGGCGGGTACGCCGTGGACCAAGGCACGAGCTTCGCCACGCCGTTCGTGGCCGGATTGGCCGCGTTGATGCGCTCCTTCCGGCCGAAGCTCACCTATCTGGAGGTGGCCAACCGCATCCGAGCCACGGCCGAGGGCGGAGCGGGGGCCGGTTCCGGCCGGGGCATGGTGAACCCGTTCGAAGCCCTCACGGCGGAGATCTCCAACACCGCGCCGGGCGCCGGGCAGCCCAAGATCGCCGTACGGCCGGTCCGGATCGACCCGCCGCCGCCGACGGACACCCGCACCCGCGGCATCGCGCTGGCGGTGACCTTCGGCGCGCTCGGCGCCGCCGCCATGGTGGCGGTGGCCGGGGTGGTCATCCCCATGGGCCGGCGCCGCGGCTGGCGGCCGGGCCGCGTCGAACTCCCCGCCGAGTCCAGCCGCTCCAGCGAATAAGCCCCCGGTCGCACGGCACCGTCCGTTCCGGGTCGGTGTCGCGCTCCAGATCGGCCCCGCACCCGGTCGGCCCCGCTCCAGATCGGTCCGTTCCAAAGTGGCCCGCTCCCCGCGCAGCCGTGTCACCGGCGGCCATCGCGGCGGCGAAAGCTTACTGCTCCGGGGTGCCGAGGAAGGCGGTCTGCACCAGGCGGACGCCGCGGCGGCGCTCGGTGAACTGGCCGCGGCCCAGAGGCAGCGGCTTGGGCCGGACGTCGCCGAACAGCGCTCCCTCGTCCTTGGTCCCGGACATGATCAGCGCGGGGGTTGCCATGTCCTTGAGCCGTTGCAGGACCGGGTCGTACAGCGCCCGGCCCGCGCCGCCCATCGCGCGGGACAAGATCAGGTGCAGTCCGATGTCGCGGGCCTGAGGCAGCAGTTCGACCAGCGGCAGCAGTGGGTTGGACTGCGACGTGCCGACCAGGTCGTAGTCGTCCACGACCAGGTAGAGGTCCGAGCCGCTCCACCATGACCGCGACCGCAGCTGGTCGGGGGTCAGGTCGGACGGCGGCAGCCGTACCTGCAGCGCCCCGACGACGTCCTTGAGCAGCCCGGCCGCGGCCGTGGAGGACGCGGCATAGCCGATGCGGTGCTCGGTGTTGGCCGTGTCGAGCAGCGAGCGCCGGTAGTCGAGGAAGATCAGTCGTGCCTCGCTCGTGTCGTGCCGGGCGACGATGCCGTCGGCGATGAGGCGCAGCAGGTTGGACTTGCCGCATTCGGTGTCGCCGAAGACGACGAAGTGCGGGTCGGACTCGAAGTCCAGCATGACGGGGGACAGGGTCTCCTCGTCGATGCCGAACGGCACGCTGCGCCCGGTCTGCGCGGCGGTGGGCAGCTGCTCGATCGGCAGCACGTCCGGGAGCATCCGCACCCGCGGCGCGCCCGGGCCCTGCCACGAGCCGCTGACCCGCTCGACCAGCTTGGCCACGCCGTCGGTCAGGTCGTCGGCGCCGGGGCGCGAGTCGATGCGCGGCAGCGCGGTCAAAAAGTGCAGCCCTTCCCGTGTCAGGCCGCGGCCCGGGCGGCCCTCCGGCACGTTCTCGGCCAGCTTGCGGTTGACCTCGGACTCGTACGGGTCACCGAGCCGCAGCTCAAGGCGGGTGCCGAAGAGGTCACGGATGCCGGTGCGGTATTCGGACCACTTGTTGGTCGCGGCGATCACATGGATGCCATAGCCCAGGCCGCGCGCCGCCAGGTCGGTGATGATCGGCTCGATCTGCTCGAAGTCCTGGCGGACCGTGAGCCAGTTGTCGACGACCAGGAACACATCACCGTACCCGTCGCCCGGGATGCGGCCCTCGGCGCGCAACCGCCGGTAGGTCACCATCGAGTCGATGCCCCGCTCGGTGAACTCGCGTTCGCGCTGGCCCAGCAGCCCGGTGACCTCGGCCACCGTACGGCGTACCCGGTCGGCGTCCAGCCGGGACGCCACCCCGCCCACGTGCGGCAGCCCGCTCAACGTGGTCAGGGTCCCGCCGCCGAAGTCGAGGCAGTAGAACTGCACCTCTTGCGGCGTGTGCATCAGCGCCAGCGAGGCGATCAGCGTGCGCAGCAGCGTCGACTTGCCCGCCTGCGGCGACCCGACCACCGCCACGTGGCCCGCCGCGCCGGACAGATCCAGCCAGAACGGATCACGGCGCTGGTCGAACGGCCGGTCCACGATGCCGGCGACCGCGTGCAGCCGGCCCCGGCCGTCCCAGCCCGACGTGGTGAACCCGTGCTGCGGTGTCGGCGCGAGACCCGGCAGCAGCTGATCGAGCGTCGGCGGCTCATCCAGCGGCGGCAGCCAGATCTGGTGCGGCGGCGGGCCGTGCCCCTCCAGCTGCTTGACCACGACGTCGAACAGGCTCTCCTTGCTGGCCGTCTCCTTGGGGCGCTGCGGAGCCGCCTGCTCGAGGATCGCCGGGCGCATGTAGGCGGGGCCGAACGGCACGATCTGCTTTTGCACTTTGGGGCCGTTTTGCCGATCGTCCTGCGCGTCCTCGCTGGCCGGCCCGGAGACGTACGCCGCCTTGAACCGGGTCATGGTCTCGGTGCCGACCTTGAGGTAGCCGTTGCCCGGCGCCTGCGGCAGCTCGTAGGCGTCCGGCACGCCGAGCACGACCCGCGACTCCATCGCAGAGAACGTGCGCAGCCCGATGCGGTACGACAGATGGGTGTCCAGACCGCGCAGCTTGCCCTCTTCGAGCCGCTGCGAGGCCAGCAGCAGGTGCACGCCGAGCGACCGGCCGAGCCGGCCGATCATGACGAACAACTCGATGAAGTCCGGCTTGGCCGAAAGCAGCTCGGAGAACTCGTCGAGCACGATGAACAGCGTCGGCATCGGCGTGAGGTTCGCGCCCTGCTCGCGCGCCCGCTCGTAGTCGCGCAGCGAGGCATAGTTGCCGGCCGCCCGCAAGAACTCCTGCCGCCGCACCATCTCGCCGTGCAGCGCATCGTACATGCGGTCGACCAGGGGCAGCTCGTCCTCCAGGTTGGTGATCACCGCCGCCACGTGGTGGAGCTCGTCCATGCCGAGGAACGTCGCGCCGCCCTTGAAGTCGACGAGTACGAAGTTGAGCACCTCGGAGGAGTGCGTCATCGCCAGACCCAGCACGAGAGTGCGCAGGAACTCCGACTTTCCAGAACCGGTCGCACCGATGCACAGGCCGTGCGGGCCGAAGCCGCCCTGCGCCGCCTCCTTGATGTCCAGCTCGACCGGGTTACCGTTCACGTCGATGCCGACCGGCACCCGCAGCCGGTTGCGCGGCGCCCGCGGCCGCCAAGTGGTGGCGACGTCGAGCCCGTACGGGCTGGACAGCCCGAGCAGCTGGGTCAGCGTCATGCTGGCGGACAGGTTGTCCAGCTCCTCGCCGCCGCCCGCGCTGGCGCGCAGCGGGGCGAGCTGCCGGGCAAGACCGTCGGCCTGCACGATGCTGAAGTTGTCGGCGACCCCGAGCCGGGAGGCGACATCCTTGCCGGTGCGGTCGCGCTTGAGCATGTGCATGCCGGTCGCGTCCACGTGCAGGCGGAGCATGGTCGCGTCGGAGGTGGGGGCGACCGAGCCGGTGAGGTCGATCACGCAAACGCCCTCGATGCCATCGGCGCCGACCTGCGAGTCCGGCGTGACCAGGCCGCCGTCGACGATCACGATGTGGTACGGCAGGTCCTCGGCGGCCAGGCCCGGCGTGAACCGCGGTCGGTCCTTCACCGTGGCGCCGAACATGGCCTCGATCTCGCTGAGTGAATTGGCCATCAGCCGGACCGGCCCGGCGGCGTCGGTGTCGGTCGAGTGCATGGAGTGCGGCAGCCACTTCACCCACTCCCAGTACGCCATCCGATCCGGCGCCGCGCACACCCCGATCTTGATGTCTTCGGGTGAGTGAAACGCCGCGACCTGGGCGATCATGGCACGGGTGAGGCCGCGGGTCAGCTCGGGATCGCCGGTGGGCGCGATCCTGGCGAACGAGGGGAGCGAGACGGCGACCGGCAACTGGGGCACCGTGGAGTGGGCGCGGACGAAGCGGCGCAACGCGCCCGCGCACATCGGCTCCAGGTCCTCCACCGGTTTGGTCTCCGGCGGCACGAGCTGTACGGCCAGCCGCTGCGGACCGGTGCCGATCCGGATGTGACCGAAGTCGTCGTCGCGAATGCGGCGCTCCCACAATCGGGCGCTCATCACCACAGACCAAAGCGAACCCGGGTCCGGGCTGTTCCATTCAAGCGCCTCGCGCTGCTGATCGGCCGCCCGGCGCACCCTCTTTCGCACCTGCGCGAGATAGCGGTAGTAGTCGCGGCGCTGACCGTTCAGTCGTTGTTTGCGTTCCCCCGAAGTACGGCCCATCTGGCTGAACATCATGCCGACCATCGACAGCCCGAACATGGCGCTCGCGACGTACATGATGGGGTTTCCGCCGCCACTGCCCATGAACATCAAACCCATGGCGGCGCCGCCGGCGACCATCGGCAGG
>CALAED010000722.1 GCA_937891035.1 uncultured Thermomonosporaceae bacterium
GTGCAGGATCGGCAGCACCGCGCCGTCCTGGACCGGGTCGAGAAACTTGGTTGAGTGCCAGCTGGTGGCCAGCGGCCCGGTCTCGGCCTCGCCGTCACCCACGATGCAGGCGACGATCAAGCCGGGATTGTCGAGGACGGCGCCGAAGGCGTGCGCGAGCGAGTAGCCGAGCTCGCCGCCCTCGTGGATGGATCCGGGCGTTTCCGGGGCCACGTGCGACGGCACCCCGCCGGGAAAGGAAAACTGCCTGAATAGCCGCCGTATGCCGGCGGCATCCTGGCCGACCTGCGGATAGACCTCGCTGTAGGTGCCCTCCAGCCAGGCGTTGGCCACCGCCGACGGGCCGCCGTGCCCCGGCCCCATCACGTAGATCATGTCCAGGTCCCGGGCCTTGATCGCCCGGTTGAGGTGCACGTAGCAGAAGTTCAGGCCGGGCGAGGTGCCCCAGTGCCCAAGCAGCCGGGGTTTCACATGCTCCGGCCGGAGTGGTTCGCGCAGCAACGGGTTGGCGAGAAGATAGATCTGGCCCACCGACAGATAGTTGGCGGCCCGCCAGTAGGCGTCGATGAGCGCTAGTTCGTGGTCGGACAGCGTCGCTGCTTCGGCCTGTGCTGTTCGCGTCATATCTGCGAATTTCCCTCGATTGATTGGTGGATCCCATCAGGCCGATCACCTGGGAGCACGGCATGGCCGTCACTACAACGAAACCAGATGCCGCGCCGAGGGCCCCATCGCGGGGTGGGCTGCACGCTCCGCGCTGCCCTCAGGGTCCGCCGGGGGCGCCGGCCACCAGGAGACGTAGGTCACCGCGGCGGCAGGATCTTTCACGCGGGATCGGCACCAAGGTCGCGCCGCGCGGCGCGGCCGACACCCTTTCGTGCCCGGCGGGCCCACTTAACCGTGAGGCGAACGTCACATCAATTCGGTCCACGCGCCCACGGAAATCCACTATCGGCGAGTAACCATGGAGATGAGGGGCCCTACCGATATCCGCCGAGAAATGGAGAAAACGCGATGGTCCAGGTCAACTGGATGGCCGTCACCACGGTGGTCGCGATCGGTGCGCTCCTGACGACATTGCTCACGTATCTCGTGGCGACCGTAGGACGCCCGGCCGCCGCCCGCCGAACAGGCGCCGACGCCCGGCACGACAGCGTTGAGACCCACGATTGGAGTCGTGCCGAGCCGGCCGAACGACGTCCGGCCGCCTGACATCTGGCCGGAATTTCGCGTTTCGCGGTTAAGGTACCGCCCCCTACCACGTATTCGCGCGGATTCGCGCGAATTATTCCCGGCTCGGGCGCGGCATGCACAAATGGATCCCGCCGGACGATTCGATCGCTCCCCGGGCTCGGCAATTGACTGAACCGACCAGAGTCCGGTGGGGTGCGGACTTTCGGTCCGCGCCGGATCAGCCGCGCCCGCTCCAGTGGGCGGAGATCAGCGCCCATTCGTCGTCCCACTCCGCGAGGCGGCGCCGATCGAAGCGGCGCCGGATCAGCGCGTACCCGAGCGTGATCGGCGCGGCGACCGCGACCAGCCCACCCGCGGCGGCGAACCCGGCCGTGCCGAGCGTCTGGACGTGGCTCTGTGGCGCCCTGCTGACCGCTCCGGTGTCGTCGACCCAGAGCGTGACGTGCTCCCCCGCCCGCTTGCCGGTTGCGGCGATGCCGGTTCGCCAGGAGCCGTCGGCCGCCCGCCATTTGACCTGGTCTGAGGTCCTCATGAGCTGTTCGTTGACCTCGGCGCGCGGGGCCGCACGCCCTGCCACGATGGCGTCCACCTGATGCCGGGTCGCGGTTTGGTGCCGTTCCGCCTCGACCCCCGCGTCGTAGGCGAGGTCACCGGCGCCGGTCGCGACCATCGGGCCGAGCACCAGGAAAAGGAGGAACCCCCCGAAACCGATGATTGTTTGGGCCTGGTCGAGCGGCCGGCTCAGGGCGTTTCGATGGCACCCGAAACGCCGGAGCGCGCATCGCATCCGGATCCGCCACAGACCCGGCATGCCGGTCGGCCGTGCGTTCATCGAGCCACCTGTCCCCTCGGCTTCCTGGCGGCCGCCTTTCATCTCATCGTCGGGCACGGCCCGTGCCGCGAGCCGGTGCGCCGGTGCGCCGGTGCGCCGGTGCGCACGCTGGCACGGGCCACGCCTCGCAGGGGCCGAACGTCCGTCGCCGCGTGCGCCTTTGGCGGACGAGCCCCGGCCGGCCGATCAACGGCCGACTGGGACCGACTGAGGCACGGCGGCGCGCTCCGCCGCATAGGCACATCGTTACCCGCGTCGCGGCCGGATGCCCGTCCCGGCCAAAGCACCGTGCGCTCTTCGTTTACTCGGTCTCGGTCCGGCGGCCCGACGGCCGGAAGCGCCTCAGGCGACCCGGCGCAGCCCCTTCTCCCTCTCGAAGGACGCCGCCTCGTCGTTGGTCGTCAAGGGCCGTCAGCGGCCGCTCAGGTCCGCTCCTGGCGTACGGCTGAGACGCCGTCCCGCTGCGCGGGCGAGGCCGGCGAACCGGACGGCGTTCCGTACGGCGGCGCCGCCTGGGTCGTTGTTGAAGTAGGCGTAAACGGCGTCCCCATCGGCCCAGGTGTCCGCGATGCGCCGGATCCAGGTGGTCAACGCCTGATCCCCGTACGTCGGCCAGGGCCGCGCCGCTCCCTCGTGGAACCGTACGTACCCCCAGTCGGCGGTGCGCCACAGCGGTGTCAGCGGCCGGCCCAGCCGATCCGCCCAGCACAGCGCCGCGCCGTGGCGCACGAGGATGTCGCGGATCTCGTCCGTCCACCATGAGGCGTGCCGTGGTTCGACCGCGACCCGGACGTCCGCCGGGAAGCGGCGCAGGCAGGCGGCGAGCCGGCCGGGGTCGGCGGGCAGGTTCGGCGGCAACTGCAGCAGGATCGGCCCCAGCTTGCCGCCGAGCCCCGTGGCCGTTCCCAGCAGACGTGCGACCGGCTCCTCGGGGTCCTTCAGCCGCTTCATGTGGGTCAGGAACCGGCTCGCCTTGACGGCCATCACAAACCCCGGCGGGCTGCGGTCCCGCCAGCCTTCGAACGTCTCCCGCTTGGGCAGGCGGTAGAAGGCGTTGTTGTTCTCGACGGTGTCGAAGCACTCTCCGTACCGCTCCAGCCAGCGCCGCTGCGGGACGTCGGCCGGATAGAGCACGCCGCGCCAGTCGGCGTACTGCCACCCGGACGTTCCCACCAGTATGGGCACGCCAGGTCCCTCCCCCGTCGGCGCGCGGTGACACGTCCCCGCCCCGGGTCGGAGCGGCGCGAGGAGCAGCGCCCCCGACTCGTCGGATCCCCGGCCGAGCAGCGACAGGCCCGGTCGGCGCACCGGAGGACCCGCGTGGGGACGTTGTGCCCGCACCTCTGGGACCTTCGGTCGCTGACCGGGCCAGATGCGTGATCTCAGGCTGAAGTAATGGGAGACATGGGCAACCGCAGTGATCTTGGTCGTCGGGTCGCCAGGCGGCGAAGCGAGCTTGGGCTGACCGTCGACCAACTGGC
Source organism: uncultured Thermomonosporaceae bacterium (assembly GCA_937891035.1). GTDB lineage: Bacteria > Actinomycetota > Actinomycetes > Streptosporangiales > Streptosporangiaceae > CALAED01. The sequence goes on from CALAED010000722.1 coordinate 3,508, forward strand.
GGACCGGTCGGGCATGACCCCGGGTTACATCGAGTACCTCGAGCACCACGCGGCGAACATCACCGCCGAGGCGCTGGTCCGGCTGGCGACCGGCCTCGAGACCACCGGCGCGTCCCTTCTGGGCGAGGGCGTCGACCGGCCGGCCGGCGGGGGCCTACGTCCCGATCGCCGACGGCGACTCGACCGGCTCAGTGAGTCCGAGTGCCGAGCACTGATCGCCCCCGGCGGGGTGGGCAGGGTGGTGTTCTCCAGCGGCCGTGGCCCGGAGGCGCTGCCCGTCAACTACTCCTTCGTCAAGGATGTGCTCGTCTTCCGCACCGCACCGGACAGTCCACTGGCCGGCGTCATCGGCACCGACGTCGGTTTCGAGGTGGACCGGCTGGACGAGGCGTTCGGCGAGGGGTGGAGCGTCCTCGTCTCAGGACCGGCCAGCAAGATCACCGAACCGGCGCTGGTATGGCAGCTCGCCGACGCCGTCCAGCCCTGGGCGGGCGGCAACCGTGACATCTTCATCCGGATCGAACCACACCGCATCACCGGACGCCGGGTCCGCTCCGCCGACCGGTCATGACCCGACCGCCGGTCACGTCGTGTCCTCCTCGTTGACGAGCAGGTAGAAGTCCGCGAGGGCGGACGCGCAGCGGCGATGCCGCCGGGCGAGGACGTCACAGGGCTCGGCGTCTTCCGGCATCACAACCTCCTCGATCGGATGCGCGGCTCAGGTCTTGCCGCGGGCCGTCCCGGGGCCGGCGTCCCCCGAAGTGCGGAAGTGTGCCGCGAGAAGAAGGAGAAGGCCCGCGGATCAATCGGGAGCGGGACGTCGCCGCATCGGGCGTACGTTCGGTGGGTCGGGAACGGGAAACCGACGATCGAGCCCGGTGGCCCGCAGCTGCCTGGCGAGCAGCGGACCGATTCCGGTCAGCGTGACGCCCCCGCCCAGTGCATCCGCGCGGTTGGCGAGGCGTACGAACACGCTGAGCCCGCCGGCGTCACAGAAGGACAGCTCGGACAGATCGAGCACGATGGTGGACGGGTGTTCGTCCAGCAAGGCGAGCAGGAACTCACCACACTGGCCGGCGGTGAGGGCGTCGAGCTCTCCCCGCAGCTGCACCCTCGTCATAAGTTGATCGCTGAACGTCAGCTGAATCACCAACGACGGCAAGAGCATCGTTGTAGGCGACGCTTGTGCGTCAACGTGCGCGAAGCGCGCGAGCCGTCCCCCGCGATGTATGCCGACACGCATCGAGCTTCCCTCCCCCAGGTCGAGCCGAACGCGACGACGTATCGCCGCATTCGCTGACTCCCGCACGTCGCTCCGTTCGCTGTGAACTTGCGTCATCGCCATACTCCGCGAGTCTCACCATGTCCACGTAGGGTCCAAAGTCCCCCATTCGGTCAGTCATTGGCCGTCTCACCTGCGATGGAGCCATATGGTCAGACGATTCGTTCTAGTCATTGATAGGACTTTCGCCCCATCCTCGAAGGCGTCGAGAGCCACGAGCGGGCGACGAAAGGCTCTGGCCGGTCACCGAGGCCGCGCGGAGTCTGATGGTGAGACTCCGGGCCCCCGGTATCCGACTCGGACTCCAAGGAGCACACACGATGACCAGGCAGATAGCGCTCGGGTACGGTGCGCCGAGCCGGGCCGATCTCGAGAACCGCATCCATGCGCTCGAGGTCAAGGTGGTCGGCCTGACCGAGGCGGTGACGCTCCTGGCCCGGGCCCTCGAGCACGGCCCCTCGGCCGGCGCCGGCCCCGACGCGGCGGTGGCCAACGCGGCCCGCCAGGCGCACGAACTCGTGATCGCGCGCCGGCACAGCGCCGAGACGAGGACCGAGACGGGGGAAGCCGGACACCCGGCCGGCCTTTGACGGGCGACTGACCGGTGAGCGAGTCGACCATGCGCCGGCCACGCTGTCACGATCATTGGGGTAGCTTGACCAGGGGGCGAAGCGGGGACGTTAGCGTAGCGCGGGACGGTAGCGCGGGAGGGTCCAGTGCCATCCCGAGCCCCGCACGTTGGGGGGACCATGGGGGCAGGCACAGCGGCCGGACCGCCGACTCCGGTGGACTCGACCACGCGGTTAATGGGGGTCGAGGAAGAGTACCTGGTCGTCGACCCCAAGACGCGCGCGGTCGTGCCCTGCGCCGCGCCGGTCCTCGAGCTCGCCACGGCCGAACTCGGCGAGTGCGCGGCGGCGGAGATCACGAAGTTCCAGGTGGAGGGCAAGACGCCGCCGTGCGCGGACCTGTCCGAGCTATTGGAACACCTGCGGCGGATGCGTTCGACCATGGGGGCCGCGGCGGCGCGGCTCGGACTGGGGGTCATGGCGAGCGGCACCCCGGTGCTCGGCGACGTCGTCCCTCCGCCGATCAACGAACATCCGCGCTACGAGTTGGGGGTACGGACCTACCGGGCGTTGCACGACGAGCAGAGCGTCTGTGCCGGCCACGTCCACGTACACCTGCCCGACCGCGAGCGGGCGCTGCTGGTGAGCAACCACCTACGGCCGTGGCTGCCGGTGTTGATCGCGCTCATGGCCAACTCCCCGTTCTGGATGGGCCGCGACACCGGGTACGCGAGCTGGCGAACGTTGACCTGGGGCAAATGGCCGGTGGCCGGGCCGCCCCCCTACTTCGACTCCGCGGCCGACTTCGATCGGCTCATCGCCGTGCTGACCGAAAGCGGCGTGCTGGTCGACCCCGGGACGATCTTCTGGGACGTCCGTCCGTCGGCCAGGTTGCCGACCCTGGAGGTACGGGTGACCGACGTACCCGCAACGGCCGAGGAGTCGGCGCTGCTCGCGGCCCTCGTCCGCGCTTTGGTGGTGGTGGCGCTTGCCGAGGTCGAACGGGGCGACCGGGGGCCGCGCGTGTCCCCTGAGCTGCTCAGGGCGGCGTATTGGCGTGCTGCTCGCGACGGCTTGGACGGCCACGGCATCGACCCCGGCACGGGCCGGCTGATGACGATCACCGACCTCGTCGATGACCTGATCGCACGCGTACGCGACGGGTTGGAAGAGTTCGGGGATCTCGATGCGGTGACCGCTCTGCTGGCGCGCCTGCGCGCCTCCGGCGGGGGCGCGCAGCGGCAACGCGCCGCCCACGTGCGGCGTGGCAGCTTCGAGGATGTCGTGGACTTCCAGCTGCGACAGACCGTCTCGGGGACGCTCACATCGCCTCAAGATCTCAAAGCCGCCAATCCTTGAGCCGGGATTGTCCGAGGCCGGGTTCACGCCGGGTCCTCGACGCCGGGTCCTCGACGCCGGGTCCTCGACGTTGGTCCGCCAAGGTCGGAACTTCAAGGTCGGCGTCTAGAGGCCGTACTCAAGGTCGGGCGAGCTGGGCGCGGAAGAACTCCTCCAGCGGCCGGACGTGGCGCTCGGGGCGCCGCCATCGCGCCAGCAAGTCTTCGAGCAGGTGCCGTTCCGCAGCGACCTCGCGGTGCCGATAGCGACGGATGACGGGGTGGATGAAGGCGCTCTCGGCGGCGCGGTCGGGTACGGGATGACGTTCGATGGCGAACACGTCGCTGTAGTCGTCGCGTCCCCAGCGCAGGTTCGCGGTGTAGTAATGCGGCTGCTCGCCGAAGCGTGCGACCGCGTAGTCCTCCGGCAGATCCTGGTAATGCAGCACCCGGTCGCCGTCGGTGTCGAGGACAAAGACATCGCACAGGTACTCGAACTGGGTCCAGAGCGCCGAGCTTCCGTTCAGCCGGTTCAGGGCCACCTCGGTCAGCAGATCCGGATCGGCGGGCACCACATCGTATGCGAGCGGCGCGTTGTCGTAGCGCTCACGTAGGAGGCGGGCCAGCGTGCGCAGGTTGTAGCGGAAGCCGTCGATGAAGGCCGAGGAGGCGCGCTTGAAATCGCGGGCCTGCATGAGGGTGCCGGCGAAATACAGGCCGTCGACGTTGGTCGACTGCCAGTCCTCGCGGACCGCCGGTAGCTTGCCGTTCTTGACGAGGTCGGGCCGGCAGTTGGCGGCGAAGACCGCGGTGTTCATGCGAAATCCCGTGCAGCGCAACACGGAATCGTATTCCAGCAGTTCCTGCTCGCCGTCGGCGTGCGTATAGGTGATCAGCACCTTGAAGACGTCGCCCTCGCGCCAGATCCGCTCGATCTCGCAGTCGAGCATGGAGTGAAGCGTCTTGAACTGGTAGCTGTCGAGCAGCGCGCCATATTGTCCGCGCACGTCTCCCGGATGCTTGGTGTTCCAGGCCAGCCGGATGGGATGCGGGCTCGCCAGGTGCACCATCGCGGCATGGTCAAGCAGTTGGTGCGCGGTCTCGAACGCCGAGTTGCCCTTGCCGATGACGAGTACCCGCTGCCCGTTGTACACCGCGCCGTCGACCGGCATGCTCTCATAGCCGACCGCCAGTTCGATGCCGTCGATACGGGGCACATGGGGACCGCCCCAACCGGTCGCCATGATCAGGCATTCGGCGCGGACGTGCAGGTCGCCGGCGCGCACGTGGAACTCGCCGGCCACCTTCTCGATGCGATCGACCGCGGTGGCGAAACGCACGCTCAGGCCATGCTCGCGCCGGAAATCGGCCAAATAGCGGGGCATGACGTCGGCGGCCGGGAAGTAATCGTCGGTATATCGCGGAAAGAGCAGCTCAGGCGAGTCGCTGAGCAGCGAGTTCCAATCCCAGCGGAGCTTGATTTCCGGATCGTCCTCGTACGTGTGGATCTTGTTGAGCGAGATCAGCCGGCGATGCCGAGGATAGTGCCGGAAGAAACAGCCGGGAGTCGTCTCTCGCTCCAATGTGAGATAGTCAGCGCCGGCCCGCTGCAGAAAGTAGCTGAGCTGCAAACCGCCGGGACCGGCCCCGATGATGACGTAACGATGGGTGACCTGCTGATGTGTCGCCACTGACGCGCCATACCAATCTTCAACAGTTTGGCCATGCCGACATTTCCGGGCGTCTCGCTGGCGGCGCGAAATGCCCGATGGCCGGGCTGCCGCAGCCGGCAGGCAACCGTGCCGGCCGACGCACCTCCCGCACTACGAGAGCACGCCGGCCACAACGGGGTCAAGGGCGCGTTTTGGGTTGTCCGGATGGCGCCAAAAGCCGACTGGATGCGGACAGTAACGCATAGGGGCTAAAGGTCGATATGGACCTGTTTTTTCGACTCTGTAGACGAAATTTCCGGCTTTACCGTATCGTTCCAGGCGCGATCCACGATTCGCCACCGATATGTCAGCCATGCTGTCAGGCGGGTTTGAGGCCGTCCGTATAGCCGCGTTCCATGACAAAGTCGGCCATCCGCCGGTAGGTCTCCTCGTCATCAGGTGCGATCACGCCGAGCCCGTCGACATAGCGGTTGAACATGCAGTACGCGGCGGCGATGAGGACGGTGTCATGGATCTCCAGATCGGTGGCACCCGCCGCCCGCGCGCTGGCCACGTCCTGCTCGGTGACATGGTGTCCGCTTTGCCGAACCGCGGCCGCGATGTTCAGCAACGCCATCAGCTTGCTCGACTCCAACGCTCCGATCATGCCATCGGGTAACTGGGCGGTCGCCTTCGTCGCGTGCGTCAACGTGCAGAACTCGCACTCGTTGAGCGCGGAGACGTAGGTCGCGATCAGTTCTCGCTCACCCCGTGACAGCGTGCTCTCCCCGCGCAATAACACCTCTGTCAGCTCCATGAGCGGCCGCGCCGTCTCCGGCCGGTATTGGAACAGACCGACGATCCCCGGCCGGTCGTTGTTCAGCTCGATGTGCGGCACGAAACACCCCTGATTTGTAAAGACCATACAGACTGGTCTGTCTAGTTCTTAAGGTAGACAGACCGGTCTGGTAACGTCAAGGCCGTGACCCGCAACGACACGGTCGGCCGGACGCGCGAGAGCCCCGCCAGGCGCCGCGTGCTGACCACCGCTCGCGCGCTTTTCTACGCCGAGGGCGTCCGCAGGGTCGGGATCGACCGCATCATCGCCGAGGCGGATGTGGCGAAGGCGACGTTCTACCACCACTTCCCGACGAAGGACGCCCTCGTCTGCGCCTACCTGGAGGAGCAAAGCAAGTCGGAGCGCACGCTGACGCAACGGATCGATGCCGCCCAGACCGAGCCGACGACCAAGATCCGCGCGCTCTTCGACATCATCGGCGAGGTCGGCTGCGGGCCCGGGTTCAACGGATGCCCGTTCATCAACGCCGCCGCCGAATACCCCGACCCGCGGCATCCCGTCCGGCGGGTCATCGCCGAGCACCGCCGGTGGTTCCGCGGGTTCCTGTACGACCTGCTCGTCGCGGCCGGCCATCCCGATGCTCATCGCACCGCGGCGATGCTCCTCGTCTTGCGGGACGGCCTGGTCGTCGGCAGCGACCTCGACGACCCGGCGGAGATCCGCCGCCTCACCCAAAGCGCGGTCGAGCGCATTCTCGGCCCATCCGACGCCGACCACGGCGGCGAGTCATCACGCGCGGCGCTACGACCCTGACCTGAACGCTTGGCCTAACTTCGGCTCCATCGCCGTGGTCACCGGAACAGCTCGTCAACGGAGTCCGCAGTGACCGCACGGCGTAGCCACTCATCGAGCTGGCCAAGATCCTCGCAAGCGGCGATCTCCGTACGCGCCGCCTGCGAGACGTCAATGCCGCGGGCCGCCAGCACCGTCAAAACCGCCTTCGCCTCGCCCCTAGCCTCGCCTTTGGCCTCGTGTTCGCGGGCGAGCTCGCGGTAGACGGAGGTCTTCTTCATTAACTCCTCCAGTGTCCTGCTGACCGGACCGCGTCGACCCGGCGGCCAACCGGGCGACCCGCCTCGTCCCGTCGCGAGGCGTCTCGATCGACGTGACCGCCGCCGCCGTCGCCGCCGCCCGGCCGCGATCGACGTGAGGTGCGAACCCCGGGTGTTCAGGCCCGGAGGCCGGTCTCGTCCACTACGGGTGGCAGTTCGCCGAGCCGGCCCAGCGCCGCGTTGATGACGCCTTCGGCGATGCGTTCCCAGCCGAACTGCCCACGGGCGGATTCGGACAAGGTCTTGGTGACCTGTCCTCGATCGTCGTACGTCAGCCAGCGGACGAGCCTGTCGGCGATCTGTTCTACCGCGTCCGGGCCGAGGTCGAACGACAGCAGGGAGCGGAGGTCTTCGTCGAGGGCGGGCGCGAGCGCCGCGGTCACTTCGGCGAGCCCCGAGTGGGCGGCCGACAGGGGGAGGGCACCACAGCACGCGGCCTCGGCGACGACCATGCCGAAGGCCTCGGGAAACGTGCTCGGCACGACCAGCGCCTCGGAGGCGGACAGCAGGTCGGGGACGTCTTCGTGCTCGACCCGGCCGGTGAAGTGCACCCGACTCATGGCGGTCGCCGCCGCGGCGACGTAATCGTCTCGCCGCGCGCCCCGCAGTCCATCGAAAAACTCCGCGAGATAGCGCAGCTCTCCGGGCGGTCCGCCCTCCAGTTCGCGCCCGCCGGCGGCGATGGCCCGCGCGGCGGCCAGGTCGCCGACGCCCAGAACGCGGACGAGTTCGCCGAGCGCTTCGCGGTACGTTCCGAAGCCGATCATCAACAGCCGGGCGTCCGGCACACGCGCGGTGACCAGGGGCCACGCGGCGACGAGCAGATCGACCCCCTTCGAGACGATGAGCTTGCCCAGGTAGCTCACGATGCGATCGCGTCTGGGGTCGATCGCCCGCAGCGCCTTGGCCGCGTTCGCGTCGCCGCCCCAGGTGGCCGTGACGAGATCCATTTGGTCGGCGAGCCGCCCCAGCCTCTCGGCCGCCTCGTCCGGCGAGCGGGGACGGAACCGCTCGACGTCGACGCCGGGCGGCAAAAGCCGCGTGCGAGCGGGCAGGCCGGGCTCGTCGATCGTGTCCCAAAGGCTCTTGGCGGTGTGTCGCGAGCCGGCGAGTACGCCGTTCGCCGCCGCCAGCCCCTCGCGCGCGTAGCCGCCGAAACGGGCGAGGTTGGGTCGCACGGTGTACTCGAGCGCGGAACCATGGATCTTGACCGCGTACGGCACCGTGCCGCCGAGCGCCCTGGCCAAGATCACCGGCCCCATCACGAGGTGGTTCGCGAGCGCGACCTGCGGTGCGCTCGCGGCGACGACATCGCGCACCGCGGCGACGTTCGCCGCGATATAGCCTTCGATCTCGGCCTCGGTCAGCAGCGGGTACGGGCGCGCGTCGAATCCTTCGTAGCGATCGGCCACGTATACCGGAAGCAGCTCGCCGATAGGGGGCAGATAAGCGGTACAGCGGACGGGCCGGCGCAGCACCTCGAGGTGTAGTTCGCCCGCCGTCCAGCGGCCGACGGCGTCGACGAAGTCGGCCTCGGCGGCGTTCTGGTCCTGGCAGAACAAATGGACTTCGTGCCCGAGCCGGACCATTGAGCGGGCCAGGCTCGCGTTGTAGATATTGCTGCCGGTGCCGCGAAGAAGATAGCCGTGGAAAAGGAGAACGCGCACCCCGTTCACTCCCCCATGCCCAGCTCCGCGCGAACGCCGCTTTCGCCGCTATATCGGACATTCTGCAAAAGGACTCCCATCCCGGATTACCGCGCGGTTACCGACCGTACACCCCCGGCGAATACCGGCCGCTTGGGTGGCCGGGAGGTCCGCCGCGAATCACGCCAGAGCAGAGTGTAGAGGGCGCCGCGGCGCCGGGCGCTGAGGGGCGGCCTGGCGGCCGCGTTCGACAATCATGAATCTTGCCATGGTCCACCGCGGCGCGCCCGGAATGGGACCTTTGCCCGTCGGGTGGGTGACTTTGGCCTTGGAGGGCGGCCGATCTACGCGACTAACCTGCGTGGTGAGTTTGAGGAGTCTCCACATGACTGAACCGATTCGCGTCTTCCTGTTGGATGATCACGAGGTGGTGCGGAGAGGGGTCGCCTCGATGCTGGCCATCGAAGAGGGGATCGAGGTCGTCGGTGAGGCCGGTACGGCCGACCAGGCGCTGGCCCGGATTCCGGCCGCGCGCCCGGACGTCGCCGTGCTCGACGTACGGCTGCCGGACGGTGACGGCGTGAGCGTCTGCCGCGAGATCCGCTCCCGCATGCCCGGCGTCGCCTGCCTGATGCTCACGTCGTTCGCCGACGAGGAGGCGCTGTTCGACGCGGTCATGGCCGGCGCCGCGGGTTATGTGCTCAAGGAGATCCACGGCAGCGACCTGGTGGGCGCGATCAGGACGGTCGCCTCGGGGCAGTCGCTGCTCGACCCGCGCAGTACGGCGCAGATGCTCGAGCGGTTGCGGCGCAACGTGACCCGCAAAGACCCGCTGGCCGACCTGTCCGAACAGGAGCGGAAGATCCTCGAGCTCATCGGCGAGGGGCTGACCAACCGGCAGATCGGCGAGCGGCTGTTCATCGCCGAGAAGACGGTGAAGAACTACGTTTCCAGCCTGTTCGCCAAGCTGGGCATGCAGCGGCGTACCCAGGCGGCCGCGCTGGCCGCGCGCCTGCGTGAGGAGGAGAACCCAAAGTCCTGATGGCGAGGGACCTTAGCGCCTGACCCCGCTCGCCGACGTCAAAGAGGCTGAAGAGCGTGAACGTTGACTCTGGGCTCGAGATGCTCTCTCCGGAAGAGTGCATCTCGCTGGCCGCCACCATGCCGATCGGGCGGATCGTCTTCACCGATCGGGCGCTTCCGGCCGTCCAGCCGGTCAACTTCCTCATCGAGGATGGCAGCGTCATCATCCGCACCACGCAGGGCAGCAAGCTCGCCACCGCGACGCGCAACGCGATCGTCGCCTTCGAGATCGATGAGTTCGACCGGCGATCCCAGGCGGGGTGGTCGGTGACCATGATCGGCCGGGCCCAGTCGGTGCACGATCCCGTCGAGTCGGCCCGGCTCGCCCGGCTGCCCCTGCACACGTGGGCGTCGGGGCCGCAGGACCGCTTCATCCGAATCCGGCCCGAGCAGATCTCCGGACGCCGGCTGCCCGCCTCCGCACGGTGCACCGGCCATCATCCCCAGCACCCCGCCAAC
>CALAED010000723.1 GCA_937891035.1 uncultured Thermomonosporaceae bacterium
TGCCGATGAATTGTCCCCGCTTCGCTCCGACGGGCTCGCGGGACCGCCCGCCGCAGCAGGCGGAACGGTGCGGTGAGGTTGATCGTCAGCAGGCGGTTCCATTCGGCGTCGGTGGTCTGGACGAGCGAGGCGGCGGACGAGCCTCCGGCGCTGGACACGACGATGCCGGCCGGTCCCCAGCTCCGCTCGACGGTATCGAAGATCAGTTCGGCGGCCCCGTCGGCGGTGATATCGGCCGGGACGGTCAGCGCGGGCGCCGGGAGTTCGGCGGCGACCTTCCGCAGGGTCTCGGCGGTTCGGCCGACCAGGACGACGCGGTGTCCCGCCGCCGCCATCCGGTGCGCTATCGCGTGCCCGATGCCTTGGCCCGCGCCGGTGACGACGCAGATCTCACCGGTCATCGAAACGCCTTGAGACCGGTGATCGCGGCGGCGATGCTGAGGGTGTGCATCTCCTCCGTTCCCTCATAGGTGACGACGGTCTCAAGGTTGGTGAGGTGGCGCATGACGGGATGGTCGAGGGTGATGCCGGCCGCGCCGAGCATGGCCCGCGCTGAGCGGGCGACGTCGAGCGCGGCCCGGGCGTTGGCGAGCTTGCCGTAGCTGATCTGGGCCGGTTCGACGCGCCCGGCGTCCTTGAGCCGGCCGAGCCGCAGTCCGACGAGACCGGCGTTGCCGACCGCGATCACCATCTCGGTGAGGCGGCGTTGATTGAGCTGAAAGCCGGCGAGCGGCCGCCCGAACTGGGTCCTAGTGAGCGCGTACGACAGCGCCTCGAGGTAGCAGGTGCGCGCCGCGCCGACGGTGCCCCACAAGATGCCGTAGCGCGCCTCGTTGAGGCAGCTGAGCGGGCCGCGAAGGCCGCGCACGTCCGGGAACGCCGACGCCGCCGGCAGCCGTACCTCATCGAGCACCAACTCGGCCGTGTCCGACGCGCGCAGGGACAGCTTGCGCGGAATCGCGTTGGCGCTGAAGCCCGGAGCGTCCGTCGGCACGACGAAGCCGCGGATACCGTCATCCGTGCGCGCCCACACGATGGCGACGTCGGCGAGCGTGCCGTTGGTGATCCACATTTTGGTGCCGGACAGCACCCAGTCCGCTCCGTCGCGGCGAGCCGTGGTGCGCATAGAGGCCGGGTCGCTGCCCGCGGCCGCCTCGGTCAGCCCGAAGCAGCCGATCGCCTGGCCGGCGGCCATCCGCGGCAGCCACTCCTGGCGTTGTTCCTCGGTGCCCCATCGGTGGATCGCGAACATCGCAAGCGAGCCCTGTACCGACACAACGCTGCGCAGCCCGGAGTCGACGGCCTCCAGCTCACGGCAGGCGACACCATAGGCGACGGCGCTCGTGCCGGCGCAGCCGTATCCGTCGAGGTGCATGCCGAACACGCCGAGCTTCCCGAAGTCGGTGAAGATCTCGCGCGGCACGGTGCCGCGCTCGTACCAGTCGGAGATCTGCGGCGCGAGCCGGTCCTGGGCGAAGTCGCGCACCACGTCGCGGATCCCCTGCTCGGCCTCGTCCAGCTCGTCGTCGAGAGCGAGGAAGTCGTCAGGCTGCGTCATCGTCCCGTCCAATTCGGTGAGCGTCGTTCGTTGAACGCGGCGTGGAACTCGGCGTGGTCCTTGGTGGTCATCAACAGCGCCTGCGTCATCGCGTCGAGCTCGGTCGCGGCCGTCAGCGACATGTCCAGCTCGCGGGTCAGCAGCGACTTCGTCTGGCTGAGCGCCAGCCGCGGCCCGTCGGCCAGGCGCCGCGCGAGGGTTTCGACCTCGGCCGCCAGGTCGGCGTCGGCGACGCGGAGCGACGCCAGCCCATACCGATCGGCCGTATCGGCGTCGATCGTGTCGCCGAGCATGAGGAGTTGCGTGGCGCGGCCGAGCCCGACCATCCGCGGCAGCAGGTAGGCCGCGCCCATGTCTCCGCCGGACAGGCCCACCTTGGTGAACAGAAAGGCGAACCGGCCGGAGTCGGAGACGACGCGGAAGTCCGAGGCCAGCGCGACGACCGCGCCGGCGCCCGCGGCGATGCCATGGATCGCGGAGATGATCGGTACGGGGCATTCGCGCATGGCGCGGATCACGTCGCCGGTCATCTTCGTGAACGACATGAGATCGGCGGCGTCCATCTTCAGCAGCTCGCCGATGATCTCGTTGACGTCGCCGCCACCGCAAAACCCGCGTCCCTCACCGCGGATCACCAGGACCCGCACGCTGTCGTGGTGTGGCAGCTCCACCAGCAGGTCACGCAGGTCGGCGTAGCTTTCGAAGGTCAACGCGTTCAGCTTGTCGGGACGGTTGAGGGTCACCGTCGCCACCCCGTCGGCCACGGCGAAGCCGAAGTGCCGCCAGCCGGTGGTGAGCGCGGCGCTGGCGCGAAAGCGGCTCATGATGTGGTCCTCTGCTTGCTCGGTTTCCTGGTCATTCCATAGTCATTCTTTGGTCGGCTCTCTGGTCAGTTCCCTGGCGATGATCGTGCGCTGAACTTCGGACGCGCCTTCGTAGATCCGCGGGGCACGGACGTCTCGGTAGAGCCTTTCCAGCAGGTGCCCGCGTTGCAGCGCCCTCGCTCCGTGCAGTTGCACCGCCGCGTCGACCACCTGTTGCGCGGTCTCGGTCGCGTGCAGCTTGGCCATCGCCGCGGCACGGGTGATCGTGTGCCGGTCGGCGCCTGAGTCGTAGGCCGACGCGGCGGCGTAGACGAGCAGCCGCGCCGATTCCAGCTGTGTGGCCAGGTCGGCGATCCGATGGGCGACGGCCTGCTGTTCGATCAGCGGGCGGCCCCGCACCTGGCGCCACGTGACGTGTTTCAGCGTCGCGTCGAGCGCCGCCTGCGCCATCCCGAGCGCGAACGCGCCGACGCTCGGCCGGAACAGGTCGAGGGTTCGCATGGCGACGGTGAAGCCGGCGCCGACTTCGCCCAGCACGTCCGCCGGCCCCACCCGCACGCCGTCGAACCACAGCCGGCCGATCGGGTGCGGCGCGAGCAGGTCGAGGTGCTCCCCGGACAGCCCGGCCGCATCTCCGGGGCATGCGAACGCGGTGACGCCGCGTGCTCCGCCGCCCGGCGTGGTGCGGGCGAACACCGTGTAGACGTCGGCCTCCGGCGCGTTGGAAATCCAGATCTTCTCGCCCGACAGGCGCCAGCCGTCACCGTCCGGTTCGGCGGCGAGGGCGAGGGCCGCCGCGTCGGACCCCGCGCCCGGCTCGGTGAGCGCGAACGCCGCGACCGTCCGGCCGGCCACGACACCGGGCAGCCAGCGGCGTACGGTCTCCGGGCGGCCGGATTGCGCGATCGGATAGCTGCCGAGACCCTGCAGCGCGAGGGCGGTCTCGGCCTCGGTGCTCACGGCGGCTATGGTCTCGCGCAGGAGGCACAGCCGCATCGCCGCCGCGTCACCGACGTTCTCGCCCTTGTCCGCGGCGCCGGAGTCGGCGAACAAGTCGCGCAGCAGGCCGAGTTCGCCCATCTCGGCGAGCAGCGGGCGGTTGACCGTACCGTCATGTTCGTCGCCGACCAACGGCAAGAGCTTGTCTTGAGCGAGCCGCCGTACGTGCGCGACGTAGTCGCGTTGGGTCTCGGTCAAAGCGAACATGGGTACTCCTTTGTCCGTGGTCGACGGCCGGCCGACACGGGACTCGCTTCAGCCGGCCTCGGCCGGCCGGAGCGCGGCGACGACCTCCGGCGGCCACGGCGTCGCCGATGACTCCAGGGTGGGCACGTACACGACGATGAGCACGCCGTCGGCGACGATAGTCTCGTCGGCCGCCACCATGTCGAACTCATAGCGCAGCGAGGTCCGGCCGAGGCGGGCGACGCGAATCGTGACCCGCACGGGCTGGCCGAACGTCAACCGCGCGTGGTAGTCGACCTCGTGCCGGACGCGCGGGATCCGCCCGAACAGCCGGTCGAGTCCATGCCCTCGAAGCAGCTCGGCCTCCGCCGCCTCCAGCCAGCGCAGGATCGCCATGTAGTGCTGATGTCCGGCCGCGTCGGTGTCGTACCACTCGACGACGCGCTCGATCGTGGTCTCCGTCGGGTTCCCTTCACGCGTGGCGCGTGCCGGGTTCGCGGCGGTCAGGGTGTCAGCTCCGTCGAGTAGAGCTCGTAGGAGAGCCCGAGAGAGTTCAGCACTTGCGCGACCTCGCCGAGAGCCAGCCGAACCGGTCCGCGTACGGCCGGCACCGGATGATCGGCGAGGGCGCGCAGGTCGGCGTAGACGCGCCGCAACGCGGCCTCGTCATGCGCGTTCAGCTCTTCGGGAAGCATCGACCTGTCAGGATGCATCGACGTTCACCTCCTTGTGCTGTGTGGAACGCAGGTCGGTGAACCGCTTGGCCTTCATATCGAACCGTGGCAGCGAGCCGATCTCGGCGATCCGGATCAGCGGCGTCACGCCGACCGCCCGCTTGACGGCGGACCCGAAGCGCGTCGCGACGTCGGCGACCACCTCGGGGGTGACGTGCGGCTTCGGCTCGAAGGTGATGATCAAGGTGTCCAGCGCTCCGATGGACTCGAGGACCGTCTGGAACTCTTCGATCTCGTCGAAGGAGCGGGCCACGTCTTCGACCATCGACGGCGTGAAAAGACAGCCGCGGATCTTTTTGACGTCGTCGGCACGCCCCAGGATGCCGCCCTGATAGATGTCCCAGGTGCGCCCGCACGAGCAGGAGTGGTACGGCTGGCGCACGACGATGTCGTTGGTCCAGTACCGCAGCATCGTCACCCCCTCGCGGCCGAGCGTCGTCATGACCCGGACGCCCCGCTCGCCGTAGCCCACCGGCTGTTTCGTCTCGGTGTCGAGGACCTCTTCGATCACGTCGGTCTCGATGACGTGCATGCCGGGAGCGTCCGGCCCGCACTCGAACATGATCAGCGTTCCGACCTCGGTCATCCCGGCCACTTCGAGCGCGGGCGCGCCCCACGCCTTCTCGATCAGCCGGCGGGTCCGCTGCGGCCGTGGTTCGCCGGTGACGACAAGCAGCTGAATGTTGGTCCTGGTGGCCAAGTCGACGCCCATCTGCTCGGCGCGGTGGGCCATGTGCAGCGCGTATGTGGGCGTGCACATCAGCGCCCTGATGTCCTCGTCCATGAGCAGCTGGATGCGACGCTCGGTGTCCATCGAACCGGTCGCGATCGCGGTGGCGCCGATGCGCTGCAGGCCGTAGTGGCCGGCCCAGAACCCAATGAACATGCCGTAGCCGAAGACCACGGCCACCTGGTCCCCCGGCCGGATGCCGGTCGCGTACAGGCCGCGGGCGAACATATCGGCTATCCATGCCCAGTCCCGCGCGGTGTCGAAGGTGCGCAGGGGCGGCTGCCCGCTGCTCCCGCTGGTCTGGTGCCGCGCGATCGCCAGCGCCGGGTCGACGGCGGCGAGCGTGCCGTAGGGCGGTGCCGCGGACTCGGCGGCGAGCAACTCCGATCGGTAGAGCAGCGGGAAGCGGGCGAAGTAGTCGTCGAGGCCGGTCACGTCGTCTGGCCGGCACCCGACGTCGCTCATCCGCGCGTGATAGAACGGCGAGCCCTTGTACACGTGCTGTAGCTGCGCCCGCAGCTTGGCCCACTGCAACTCGCGCAACCGCTCGCGAGGCATGGTCTCGGCCGCCCGGCTCCAATATCCCCGGGTAACTGTGTCGGTCATACCCGAGCCTCCATTCTCGTGTTGCCGTCGTGCGCGCCGTCGCCGGCCGGCATATCGGGTTTGCCCCGGCGCCGTGTCGACGCTGTCACGGCGTGCTTTCCGGTCGTCGCCGCAAGGGGCGACGAAGGCGCGTCGAACTCCGCGAGTCCTGGGAGGTCAAGGACGCACAGGTCGGCGCGGCCGCCTGCGATGACCGTGTTCGCCTCGTCGCTGGAGGTGATACGGCCGCGGATCAGCACAGGTACACCGGTCTCGATGCGCACGTGCTCGGCGAGACCGGCAAGGAAGTACGGACCGTAGCTCGGCCGGCTGTCCGGCGTGGTCTGTCCGGCCACCAAGTGGACAAGGCTAGCGCCGTTCCGCGCGAACGTGCGCACGATCTCGACCGCGTCTTCTCTGCCGGCGCCGCCACGGGCCCAGTCGTCGGCGTTCAGGCACACCGACAACGGACGGTCGTCCGGCCATACCGCACGGACCGCGGCGAACACCTCCACCGGGAACCGCATCCGGGCGTCGCGGTCGCCGCCGTACTCGTCGTCGCGCGTGTTCGTCAGCGGGGAAAGGAAACCGCCCAGCAGGTAGCCATGGCCGGCGTGGATCTCCAGCCCGTCGAAGCCGGCCCGCATGGCCCGCTCAGCGGCGTCGCGAAAGTGGGCGATCACCGCGGTCATGTCGGCGCGGTCCATGGCCTTCGGCCGGCGACCGTACTTGACGTAGGGGCGGTCGGTCGGCGCGAGCAGCGGCCATCCTCCGTTGCGCAACGGCCGGTCGATGCCATGTGCACGCGGCGCGGTGGCGCCACGCGGACCGGCGTGCCCGAGCCGGGCGACGAGCAGGGCGTCGCCCTTCTCGTGGGCCTTCCGCACGATCTCGGTCCACCGGCGCTCCTGTTCCTCGCTCCACAGGCCCGCGTCACGCGGCGTGACCCGGCCATCGGGGCACACCGCGAGGACGTCGGTGACCACCGTGCCGGCGCCGCCCTCGACGCGGTGCAGCACCGCCTGCTCGTGCCGGGGGCCTGGGACCCCGTCGTCTTCGGCCATGTCGTTGCCCAGTGGCAAAACGGCGCGGTTGGCGACGGCGACTTCGCGCAGGCGCAGCGGCGTGAACAAGGGGCCGGGGGCGATGAGCACCGGAGCAGCCGACGAGCGGGCGGTGCGCGCGAACCAACGGTCGAAGCGGTCGGCGAAGCTCGAGTCGCGCTGCCGTACGTCGTCGTAGGAGATCCGCCCGCTGCGGGTGAGGAAGTTGAACATGAACTGTTCCGGGTCCAGGCTCATGTGGCGATCGAGCGCTTCGAACCACAGCAGGCTCTGCAGCGCGGCTTCCTGGAACCCCTCGGCAACGGGCAGCCGGCCGTTCTCGTAGTACGCGAGCGCTTCTGGCAGCCGGTCGTGCTTGCCGAGCGCGTCGACGAGCGCGATGGCGTCCTCCATCGCCAGCTTGGTGCCCGAGCCGATGCTGAAGTGCACGGTATGCGCGGCGTCGCCGACGAGCACCACGTTGTCCTTGGACCAGGTGCGGTTCTTGACGGTGACGAAGTTCATCCACAGCGAGCGGTTGCTGAGCAGCGGGTGGCCGTCGAGGAAGTCGGCGAACAGCTCTTCGCAAAACGCGCGTGACTCCTCCTCCGACATCTGGTCGAGGCCCGAACGCCGCCAGGTCTCTTCGCTGCACTCGATGACGAACGTGCTGCCGTCGTCACTGTAGGGGTACGGCGTGCCTTGGAAGATGCCCCACTCGGTCGGCCGTACCAGATAGGTGAACATCTCCGGACGCCGGCTGGTGCCGTACCAGACGTACTTGGCGGTGCGGGTGTCGAACGTCGGCTGGAAGTGGTCCGCCGCGGCCGTCCGGATCCTGCTGTTGAGGCCGTCGGCGGCGATGACGAGATCGTAGTCGGCGAAGACCGACAGATCCGTGAGCTCGGTTTCGTGCTCGACGGTGACGCCGAGCTCGACGCAGCGTCGCATCAGGATCTCCAGCAGCTTCTTACGGGAGATGCCGGTGAAGCCGTGCCCGTAGGCGCGCAGCCGGGCGCCACGGAAATGTACGTCGATGGCGTCCCAGCGGGCGAAGCTGTCGCGGATCTCGTCGTAGGTGACGCGGTCGGCCTCCTCGAGGGCGCCGAGGGTCTGCTCGGAGAACACGACGCCCCAGCCGTACGTCGCGCCTTCGGGGTCGCGCTCGACGACGCGGACCCGCGCCGCGGGGAACGCCTTGCGGATCAAGGCCGCGGAGTACAGGCCGCCGGGTCCGCCGCCGACGACGAGGACGTGCCCGGTCGTGACGCCGCTCATCGCGCCATCCCCTGCGCCTCGCGCGCGGCGTCCGCTCCCAGGCCGGCCTCGGCCACGGCGTCGGCCAGCCGGTCGAGCTGCGTCCGATCGGCGACGCCCGGGAGCATCACGAGGTGGTCGCAGCCGGCCTCGGCGTAGGCCTGCATGAACTCCACGGCCTGCTGCTCGGTCGTGAGGAGGCCCGAGGCGATCTTGTCGGCGAACGCTCCGGTGAAACCGTAGTAGTCGCGGACGTAGTCGGCGCCGGCCTTCGCGGCGTCGCCGAAGGCGAAGTACGCCTGGCCCCAGATCGCCGGGACGCCCGGCCGGCCCGCGTCGATCCACGCCGCGCGCGCCTCGTCGGCCGCTCGCTTGAACACGCGCGGCGGACCGCCGCCGTGGATGTAGCCGTCGGAGTGGCGGGCCATGCGGGACAGTGCGGCACCGGACATGCCACCGGTCAGGAACCGGGGGCGGGACCGCGGCCCGGTGCCAAGGCCAAGCCGTCCGCTCTCGAACAGCGCGGGGATGTCGACGAGCTGGTCGGCGAGCTTCGCTCCCCGGCGTGCCGTGTCGACCCCGGTGATCTCGTAGTCGTCCTGCCGGGCACCGATGCCGACGCCGACCACGAGCCGGCCGCCGGACAGGCGGTCGATCGAGGCCAGCTGCTTCGCGAGCAGCGTGGTGTTGCGCAGCGGGGCGATGAGGATGGTGGTGGCCAGCTGCACACGAGACGTGACCGCGGCGGCGGCCGACAACGCGACGAGCGGCTCGTAACTGTCGTAGACCAACCGGTCGAGGACGGCGATGCTCGCGAACGGGCCGTCCTCGACCTGCCTGGCCCAGGGGACGACCTGACCTGCCTCGACCTGAGGGATTCCGGTGGGAAGCGCGACGCCGATGTGCATTGCAATAGAATGCATGTGTCCTCGGTCATATGTCAACTATCGAGGAGTCCGTTCCGCGCTGATTAGGATGAGGGTCTCATGGACAACAGCCAGACCGACCGGGGCGCCTCGCAGGAGTTCGTCATGACACTCCTTGCGATCTTCGGGCGACAGCACGGCCGGCCCCTGTGGTCCGGCGGTCTGGTGCGGTTGTTGAACGAGGCCGGCTACTCGACGCTCGCGGCGCGCGCGGCGCTCAACCGGCTCGTCGGGCGGGACCTGCTCGAGCGGGTGCGCCAGGGCAGGCTCGTGTCCTACGACATCACTCCGCGCTGCGCCGAACTGCTCGCCGAAGGCGACCGGCGCCTGTTCACGCTCGGCGACCACACCGAGTGGGACGGCACCTGGACGACGGTGTGGCACGCGTTGCCGGAGTCGCAGTCGCTGGAACGCAACCGGCTGGCCCGCCGGCTGCGCTTTCTCGGCTTCCGTCCCGTCCAGGACTCGATCTGGCTGTCACCGAACACACGTGATCGCGAGGTGCACAGCGTGGCCGTCAGCATCGGTGTGGCCGATCAGATCGGCGTGCTGGTCGGGACGTCACCGGCCGACCTGCCGATCGACCACCTCGCCGAGCGCACCTGGGACGTTCAGGGCCTCTGCGCCCAGTACGAGCAATTCGCGGCCGAGTACGCAGACTCCCCCCCGGACACCCCCAACGCTCCCGCCACCGACAAAGACGCGTTCTTGATCCGCGCCCGCGCGGCGTACGACTTCCGCCAGTTCGCCTTCCTCGACCCGGAGGTGCCCGACCGGCTCCTGCCGAACCCGTCGGCGCGACGCGCGGCCGCCGAGGCGTTCAGGCGGGTCATGACGGAGCTTGAGCGGCCGGCGCGCAGGCACTTCGACAACGTGATGTCCGGCAGCGCGACTTCCGGTAATCGCCGCGACTGAGTCCCCCGGCCGACGGGCTCGTCGACAGCCCGGCGCCTGCCGCCGCGGGCGGGACCGGCCGGGCGTCGGTGCTGCCGCCGATGAACGACGGCAGCACCACACACGCCCTCGCGATCGACTCGCGATGCGCCCCGTGCTATCGGCGCTGGGCGCCCGGCACATTGTAGGGGTAAACGTTCGTGCACGGCCCGGGCGATTGAGCCTCGGAACGCCCTGCCGAGGAACTCCCGTGCGTCCACGGCAGGAGCGTTCGGCCTCTTTGCGCTGGGCAACGGCATGGGGCGTGTGCGGTGGTGATGCCCCCGCCCATGCCGTCATGACGTGTCGGCGGGGACGAACCCGAAGGCGACGAAGCTGACGATCCAGTAGATGGCGTAGAGACCGAGCAGCACGAAACCGTGCCATCGCCGCAGCCGGCCGGTGGACAGGAAGTACGCCGCGCAACCGGTCATCACCACGAGAGCGGGAAGCTGCCAGGTGAGCACGTCGGGGCCGATCACCAGACCGCCGGCCAGGAGCACGAGCCCCAGTTTCGCCGTGATCGAGAACACGACGCTGCCGATGACGTTGCCGACGCCGATCTCGGCCGCGCCCTTGCGGGCGGGCTCCACGGTCAAAAAGATGTCGTCGGCGGTCAGCACGACCGTGGCGATGGTCGCGCCGAAGAACGTGCCCTCAAGTCCGTAGTCGTGCAGGATGCCGTCGATGCCGATGCCGGTGATCGCGGCCCCGGCGACGAGGCCGACCAGTGCCAGCACCGCCAAGCCAAGCCCGGTCCAGCCTGAACGCGCCCGCACATCGGTGAACGGCACGGCTCCTGATGCCTGCCAGCTCGGCCGCCTGCGCAGCGGTTGTCTCCTGGAGTAGCTGGCATACGTCTTCGGGTCTGGCTTCGTGTCGCGGCGCGCTTCGCCGGCCGGCCGCCGTACGGCGGGGTAGTTCTCGTACATCTCCGCGTTCCGGAAGACCGGCGTTCTGCCCCGCCGCTCCCGGACGGCGACGTGCCCGATGAACGCGGCGAACAGACCGAGCAGAATGACTCCGTGCACGGCGGTGAGCGGCGCCAGCAAGATGAACGGGATCATCAGGAACGGCGAGAGGGCGAAGATGGTGAGGTAGTCGCGCGGCAGATCCACCTTGGACGGGGCGAAGATCGCGGCAAGCGCGAGCACGATGCCGCTCATCGAGATCGCCGTCCCGAACACGACGCCGAGCGCGACCTCGCCCAGGTCTTCGACGTTGAGCGCGACGCCGAGAAAGACGTCGTCGAACTCGATGCCCGTGAAGACGACGGCCAGCAAGAACAGTGACATGTTGAGGCCGCTCGCGGCGCCGACGAGATGACCGATCAGCTTCTCGGCGCTATAGATCAGCAGCGCGGCCCCGAAGATGAAGATGAATATCGACTGCATCGAGATCCCCGCCCGCTATCCGGCCGATCGACGTGGATGTGGCCGCGGCACGAACACCGCCTCGGGCCGGCCCGCCGATGACGTCCCGTTGGCGGCGCGCACCGCCTCGATCACGACACCGTGGTCCGGCGACAGGTGACAGACCGGGTCGGTGCGGCCGGCGTCGCCGGTGAGCTGGAACGCCTGGCAGCGGCACCCGCCGAAATCGAGTTCGCGCCGATCGCAGCCGCGACACGGATCCGGCATCCAATCCGTTCCCCGGAAGCGCCGGAAAAGGGGTGACCGCTCCCAGATCCAGGCCAGCGAATGCTCCCGCACACCGGCCCGCGGCAGCGGCAGCGTATGCGCGGTAGGGCAGGGCAGGACATCGCCGTTGGGCACCACCGTCAGCTGCCGCCGGCCCCAGCCGTCCATGCAGGGTTTGGGGTACCGGCTGTAGTAATCGGGGATGACATAGATGATTTCCATGCGTTCCTTCAGCCGCTCGCGCGCCGTCCGCACCGCCGTCTCGGCGCGCTCCAACTGCGCCCTGCTGGGCAGCAGCGCGCCCCGATTGCGCAACGCCCAGCCGTAGTACTGCGTGTTGGCCAGCTCGATGCGGTCGGCCGCCAGCTCCTCGGCCAGGTCGAGGATGCGGGCGATCCCGTCGATGTTGCCCCGGTGCAGCACGACGTTCAGCGTGAGGGGCCAGCCCAGCTTCTTCGTCAGCCGCGCCGCCGCCACCTTGCGTTCGAACGAGGGAAGGCCGGCGATGCGGTCGGAAAGCGCGGATTCGGCGGCCTGGACGCTGATCTGCACATGATCGAGACCCGCCGCCCGCAGCTGTTCCGCGCGGCGCGGCGAGAACCCGATCGCGCTGGTGATGAGGTTGGTGTACAAGCCGAGCTCGCCCGCGCCGCGGACGATCTCGACCAGGTCGCGGCGCTGGAGCGGCTCGCCGCCGGACAGGTGCACCTGCAAGACGCCCAGCTCTTTGGCCTCGGCCAGCACGCGCAGCCACTCGGCCGTCGTCAGCTCCTCGCCGTAGTCGGCGAGGTTGAGCGGATTGGAACAGTACGGGCAGTGCAGCGGGCAGGCGTAGGTGAGCTCGGCCAGCAGGCCGAACGGCCTATCCATGGCCCGCTCCCCCGGCGACGCCCGGATCGACCACCACGGTGCGCTGGGCGACGAGGCGGGTGAGGAAACGCCGCACCTCGGCGCCGTCCACGCCGTCATAACGGGCGCACAGCTCGGCGACGATCTCGGCCACGGTACGCCGCCCGTCGCAAAGTTCCAGGATGGTCGCGCCCGTGCCGTTCAGGACGGAGACCGACTCCGGCGCGAGCAGCACGTACCCGTCCCTGGCCGGGTCGAAGGTCAGCCGGACGTAGGGGGCCAGACGAGGGCGGTCGACATCATCGACGGTGCCGGCTGTCGGCGCGGGCATGCCGGCTACCGGTCGACGTCGGCATGGACGTCGGCATGGACGTCGGCATGGACGTCGGCGCCTGCGTACGTGCGGTCGATGGCGTCCAACATGCTCCACAGCACGTCGCACTTGAAGGACAGCGCCGCCACGGCGGCGGCCCGCTCAGCCGGCGTACGACAGTACTTCGTCACGACTTCCATGGCGTGCTCGGAGTCGCGCGGGGCCTGCGTCAGGCGGGCCCGGAAGTAGGCGAGGCCCTGCCGGTCGATCCATGGGTAGTGCCGCTCGAACGCGGCCAGCCGCTCGGCCATCAGATCCGGCGCGAACAGCTCGGTCAGCGAGGATGCCACCGCCTCGACCCACGGCCGGTTGCGAGCGAAGTTGACGTAGGCGTCGACGGCGAACCGCACCCCGGGGACGACGTGCCGCTCGTCGAGCAGTTCCGCCCGCGTGAGCCCAACGGCCTCGCCCAGGCGCAGCCAGGCCTCGATGCCGCCCTCGCCCGCCGCCGTGCCGTCGTGGTCGAGGATGCGCTGGATCCAGCGCCGGCGTACGTCGCGGTCGGGGCAGTTCGCCAGTACGGCGGCATCCTTGCGGGGCAGGTTCACCTGGTAGTAGAAGCGATTGGCCGCCCAGCCCTGGATCTGCCGCCGGCTCAGCCCGCCCTCGTTCATCTTGCGATGGAAGGGATGCAGATCGTGGTATCGCTGGGACTGCGCGCGCAGCGCCGCCACAAAGCCCTCGGTTTCCGTCGTCGCGGTTCCAGTCATTTCCGTTGCTACCGTCACCATGGCCATGGCCCTCAGATCCGCAGTTCCATCCCGTCCACGGCGACTTCCATGCCGCGCTCCTCGACGACGCGCCGCTCCGGGGCGTCCTCGAGCAGGATCGGATTCGTGTTGTTGATATGGATGTAGATCTTGCGCTCG
>CALAED010000724.1 GCA_937891035.1 uncultured Thermomonosporaceae bacterium
CGCCGACCGCGGTCCCGCTCGCCTTGCTCTCGTCGACCAGCCGGATGCCGGAGTAGTCGTCGAAGTCGACCGCGGGGGTCGGCTTGGACAGGTCGCGCGCCGGGATGGTCTCGCCGCGTACCCTGAGCGTCCCGCGCTGCCGGATGTCCGCGGCCGACGCGCCGACCATGAGGTCGTGGTCGGTGGACTCGACCACCCACCTGCCGCGCGTGACGTCCCAGTGCGCCAGGTCGGCGGCGCGCAGCGTGAGCCGCGCGGTCTTGGTCTGGCCCGGCTTCAGGTTCACCCGCTGGAAGGCGCGCAGTTGCCGGAGCGGCTGCTTGTCGCGCGACGCCCGTTGGCGGGTGTAGAGCTGGACGACCTCGTCGCCGGCCGCCTTGCCGGTGTTGGTCACCTCCACGCTGACCGTGACCGTCCCGTTCGTCCCGACCGACGCGGCGCTCGTACGCAGGCCTGCGTACCTGAACGTGGTGTACGACAGGCCGTGGCCGAACGGGTAGAGCGGCGTGCCCTTGTAGTAGAGGTACGTCCGATCCGACTTGATGATGTCGTAGTCGAGGATGCCCGGGAGGTCGGCGTCCGACCGGTACCAGGTCTGGGTCAGCCGGCCGGCGGGGTTGACATCGCCGAACAGCACATCGGCGAGTGCGTGGCCGGTCTCCGCTCCCGCGTGCGTAGTCCACAGGATCGCCGGGACGTTTCGCTGCGCCCAGTTGATGGTGGTCGGATAGCTGTTCTCCAGCACCATGATCGTGTTTGGGTTGGCGGCGTGGACGGCCTTGAGGAGGTTCTCCTGGCCCTCGGCCAGCGCCATGGTGGTCCGGTCGTGGGCCTCGCGGCCGTTGATGAACGGCATGGACCCGACCACGACGACCGCCGCGTCGGCGCCCTTGGCCGCCGCGACCGCGCTGTCGACGCCGCTGGTGATGGTCTCCTTGGCGAACTCGGTCGCCGCTTCCGGGGTGCTCGCGCCGAGGTTCAGCGTGCCGTCCGGCCGCAACGTGAGGTAGTGGTCGCGGGTGAACCAGCTCTCCCGGGTCTCGTAACCGGCGTACCGGATCACGTAGTTGCCGTTCGGCCGCTGCTCCAGCTTGAACTGCTGCTGGACGAACCAGCCGCTCGGCTGGACCTGGTCGTTGACGAAGTTCGCGAAGTTGTAGCCGACGTACTTGCCGTTGGCCACGCTGCGCAGCGTCAGCACTCCCTGGCCCCAGTCGAACGCGTCGAACTGGGCGGTGGCGTCGGCGGTCGTCGCGCTTTCGCGGATGACCGCGCCACCCTCCACGGTGCCGGCTGTGACGTACTTGCCGGTCTGGACGTCCTTCAGTGCGATGCGGTCCACGCCCTCGCTGGCGGTGACGGCGGCGCCGGCGCCGAGCCGCTCCTTGATGCCGTCCAGCGGGGTGACCTGGTACGGGAGGTGGCCGGAGTACCAGTCGGTGTAAAGCGTGTTCTGGAGCGGGCCGACGACCGCGATCCTCTTGGTCTTCGCCGCGTCGAGCGGCAGCGTTGCCGTGCCGTCCTTGTCGGCGGAGTTCTTCAGCAGCACCTGGGCCGCGCCGGCGGTCTGCCGGTTGAGGCGCTGGTGGGCGGGGGAGTTGATGACCGAGGCGTCGATGGCGCCGTACGGGCCGCCGCCGGGGTCGAACTCGCCGAGGCGGACGCGGATCGACAGGATGTGCCTGACCGCGGTGTCGATGTCGGCGGTGGTCAGCAGCCCCTTGGCGAGCGCGTCCTTGACGGCGGTCACGGTGTTGGTGCCGTTGCCGTTGTCGACGGTGAAGCTGTCGGTGCCGCTCTTGAGGATCGCGGCGTCGCCCTCGGTGAAGTTCGCGTAGTAGTGGGTGTTCCAGTTGGGGTCGGTGCCCGGTCCGGCCAGGCTGTCGGGCAGCCCGGCGTCGGTGACGTGGAAGAGGTCCTTGTCTGTCCAGGATCGGACGAGGGTGCCGAGATCGGGGTTGACCGCGTTGGGGCGTCCGTTGACCGGGTTATATGCGGACATAACACCGGTCGCCGCGTCGGCCGAAATGGCCGGCCGGAACGCCTGCCTGTCGTACTCGTTGAGCACCCGCTCCCGCAGTTGCACGTCGGAGGTGGCCCGGGAGACCTCGTTGTTGTTGGCGAGGTAGTGCTTGAGCGTCGGCGCGGTCAGCAGGTGGCCGGGGGTGTTTCCCACCATGCCCTGCCCGTACGCGGTGGAGATCGCGCCGGTGAGCGTCGTGTCCTCGGAGTAGCCCTCCTCGTTGCGCCCCCAGCGCGGGTCGCGCAGCAGGTTGACGACCGGGGCCCACACGTTGAGCCCCCATAGCTGCCGCTCGTCGTTGGTCGAGTGGTAGCCCCTGGCCTCGGTGCCAACGGCCCGGCCGACCTGCTTGATCAGCGCCGGGTCCCAGGTGCTCGCGAGTCCGACGGCCTGCGGGAACACCGTGCCTTTGGCGTGGATCTGGTTGCCCGACGCGTCGCTGGTCCACGCGTACCCGTGCAGCGCCTCGGTCCCGGTCTTGAACGCCTTGACGCCGAGCCGCGGGATCGCCGGCTGATATTGGTGCAGCAGGGAGATCTTCTCGTCGAGGGTCAGCCGCTGCAACAGGTCGTTCACCCGCGTCGCCACCGGCAGGTTCGGATCCTGGAACGGGAAGGCGGCGCGGGCGGCGGCGGCGCCCGGCGATAGCAACGAGGCCGCCAGCACCAGCGCGGCCGCGAGCGCGATGGAAGTCCGGCGATTTTTTATGTGCCTACTGATCTTTATGTGACTGTTGAGCTTTCGGGGTGGGTCGAGGGCCATGAAGGTCCTCCCTGATGCGTACGGACAGGGAAGTCGAAGCGCTTCGACTATCCGGTAGCGGAATGAACGTCACACACCCCGGGGAAGGTCGTCAAGGCCCAATCGCCTGAGCGTGCCGCCTGACCGGCGCATCCCTCCTCATTGAGGGACTTGTGCTTTAGTGGGGCGACAGTCTAGATTCGCCTATCGAAGCGCTTCGACATCCGCTTCGGCGCGGACGGGGGCTCATGGTCACGATTGCGGACGTCGCCAAGCACGCCGGGGTCTCACCAAGCACGGTCTCGTACGTGCTCAGCGGCAAGCGATCGATCTCCGAGCAGACGCGCAGCCGCGTCGAGGAGAGCATCAGCGCGCTCGGCTATCACCCGCACGCCGGCGCCCGGTCGCTCGCCAGCAGCCGCGCCAACGTGATCGCGCTGGTCCTCCCGCTCCGGACCGACATGCACGTGCCGATCCTCATGCAGTTCGCCACCTCCGTGGTGACCGCCGCCCGCGAGCACGACCACGATGTCCTCCTCCTCACCAACGACGAGGGCCCCGACGGTCTGCGCCGCGTGGCCAGATCCGCGTTGGTCGACGCCGTGATCGTCATGGACATCGAGCTCAACGACAGCCGTGTTCCGGTGCTCCGCGAGGTCGGGCTGCCGGCAGTTTTGATCGGCTTTCCCGCCGACCCGGCCGGCCTCACCTGCGTCGACTGGGACTTCGTCGCCGCCGCCGCCCGCTGCGTCGACCATCTGGCCGATCTCGGACATCGCGAGATCGCTTTCATCGGCCCGCCCAGCGCCGTCTTCGCCCGCGGCACCGGCTTCGCGCAGCGCACCACCTCCGGCTTCGAGTCGGCGGTCGCCCGCCGCGGCGTGCGCGCCACCGTCCGCCCCTGCGACCCCTCGCACAGCGCCGTCCGCGACACCGTCAAACGTCTTTTCGACGACCACCCCGCCCTCACCGGTTTGATCGTCCACAACGAGGCCGCCGTCGCCCCGCTCCTCGAGACCCTCCGCGGCCTCGGCCGCCACGTCCCCCAGCACGTCTCCGTGGTGGCCATGTGCCCCGAGGACCTCGCCGGTCAGGTCTCCCCGCGGCTCACCGCCGTCCCCATCCCCGCCGAAGAGATCGGCCGCCGCGCCGTCGAACTCCTCATGGGCAAGCTCGAACGCGCCGCGGGCGTCCCGCCCGCCACCCTCATCGCCCCGCACCTGCTCCCAGGCGAAAGCACCGCCGCCCCACCCGCCTGATCCCGCCGATCAGGCCCGTACGAGCAGCAGCACCTCGTTGGGGATGAGCCGCTCTGCCTCCCGCTCCTGGATCGCCACCAGTCCGCGGATCAGCTCCACCACCAGCGCGGCGGCGTCGTGCCACTTTGCATCACGCAGCAGCGCGGCCACGGCCAGCAGCTCGATCCGGGCGTAACCCAGGGCTTCCGCGTCGAGCGGTGCGGTCCGCTCCAGAATCGGTCTGATCTGCTCGCCGACGTGCCCCAGCAGCCTCCGGACTTGGTCTCGGGCCGAGGAGCCGAGCCCGCCCGCCCCGGATTCGACCAGATCGGCTGCCTCGCGCAGGGCTACGCCAGGGATCTTGCGGATGGCCGGCTCAGGCGTTTCGGTCACGATGCTCTCGAGATACGCGATGAAGGCGGAAAGCGCACGGCCCTCCCGAGGCCTCCTCCCTCGGGACGGCGCCCACTGCGCGAGAAGGATCGAAAAGGCATCGATAACCCTCCGCTGCCGCTGGATGTCGGCCATCAGCGCATTCTGATCAAGCACGATGTCGAGCGCAAAGGCGGATTCGGAGGTTATGTCAGACCTAGGCCCACTGGCGTCGATGTCATGAGTGAGGGCACGCCCAAGATCGTCAAGGTCCTGGATGTGCGTGACCAGGTGGTCAAGGTCGACTGAGCCGATCCGAGCACGGTCGAGGGGGAGGTCACGGGCGCGGTCAAGGTTGCGGTCGAGGGCGCGGGCGAGGTTGCGGGCGAGGTCACGGGCAAGGTCACGGTAGAGGTCGAGTTCG
>CALAED010000725.1 GCA_937891035.1 uncultured Thermomonosporaceae bacterium
GTTGAGCAGCACCGTGTCGAGCAAGGTCATGTCGGACGCGTACGTCATCAGGCACACGTGCAGCAGCGGGTCGTCGGGCAGGTCGCCGTCGACGCGCAGCCAGACGCGCGACTCCGGCGACTTGAGCGCCGGGTCCTTGGCCGCCTCCCACGTGAGCGCGGTCGCGTGCCGCACATCGAATGGCCGCCGCCGGACAAAGCGGTCGGCGATCTCGTCGCCGAACACCTTCGCCATTCGATCCCGCATCAACGGCAGCGTCTCCGGATCGGGTGCGTCGGGCATCGGCGCGTGGTGCGCTGGGCCCGACTCGGGTCTTTGAAACGACGCGGAGAGCGTGAAAATCGGCTTTCCGTGCTGGATGGCGGTCACTCTGCGGGTGGTGAAGGACCGCCCGTCCCTGACCCGGTCCACGTCATAGACGATGGGCACGCTTGGGTCGCCGGGACGGATGAAATAGGCGTGCAATGAATGCACGGAACGGTCGGGTTGCACGGTACGGCCGGCCGCGACGAGCGCCTGGCCGGCCACCTGTCCGCCGAACACCCGCTGCTGCCGCTCCGCCGGACTGCGTCCGCGAAAAATGTTGACCTCGATCTGTTCGAGATCGAGCAGATCCAGCAACTCCTTCAGCGTCTCGTTCACGCGGTCAGTCTTGCAAACCGCCCGCCCGCGTCCCACGCTCACCATCGCGCCGAGATCGCCCGCTCGCGCGCCGAGGTGGCGCCGCCCGCGAGCCGTGGGCAGCCGGCGCCCGGGCGGCAGGCGGAGCTCGCATGGTCACAACAGGGTCGGCGGATCGTCGTCCGCCGGGTCGGTGATGTGCGAGAGGACGGCCGGACCGTAGCGCTCGAGCTTGACGGCGCCGACGCCCGGGATGGCCGACAGCTGCGCCGCGTTGGCCGGCCGGTGTTCGGCGATCGCCTGAAGCGTGGCGTCGGTGAAAACGACGTAGGCGGGCACCTGCTGCTCTCGCGAAACCTCGGTGCGCCACGCCTTGAGCCGTGCGTACAGCGCCTCGTCCATGTCGGACGGGCAGCCTTCGCAGCGGCCCAGCTTGCGCTCGAGCGCGGCGGTGAGCGGCCGGCCGCAGACCCGGCACGGCTGCGGCCCGCTGCCGCCACGCCGCTTGGCCCGGTCGACCCTGGCGGGCGAGGGCGTCGCGGTCTGCGGAGCGAGGCCGTCGAGGAAACGCGAGGGGCGGCGGGCCTTGCGCCCGCCAGGCGAGCGCGCCAGCGCCCACGACAGGGCCACGTGCTCACGGGCCCGGGTGACGCCGACATACAGCAACCGCCGCTCCTCTTCGATCTGCGCCGGCGTGTCCGCGTGGATGATCGGCAGCGTGCCGTCGACGAGACCGGCCAAAAACACCGCGTCCCACTCCAGCCCCTTGGCGGCATGCAGGCTGGCCAGGGTCACCCCCTCGAGCGGCGGGGCGTGCTGGGCGGCGGCCCGCTCCTCGAGTTCGGCGATGAACGCGGCCAGCCCGGCCGGGCCGGCCGGCCCCGAAGACTCGGCAGGGCCCGGTATTTCGGCGCGCCCTTGCGGCTCGGTGCCACGCCGCGGTTCGCCGGCACCTTGCGGCTCGGTGCCATCTTGCGGCTCGGCCGCGGCCGGTGGCGGGCGCCGCGCCGCGCTCTCCTGCGAGAAGGTCTCGGCGAGCTGGGCCAGGGCCGCAAGGGACTCCCACTTCTCCCTTGCCGCGCCGGCGCCCTCGGGCGGTTTGTCGGTGAAGCCGGCGCCCGACAACACGTGCCGTACGGTCGCGACCAGGCTCATACCGTCGGTCTCGGCGTCCGCGCCGGCACGGGCCGCGCCGCGCAGCCTGACCATCGCCTCGCGCACGGCCGGGCGGTCGAAGAAGCGCTCGGCGCCGCGCAGGACGTAAGGGATGCCGGCCTCGGCGAAGGCCTGCTCGAAGTTCTCCGACTGGGCGTTGGTGCGGAACAGCACGGCGATCTCGCCGGCCGGGACGCCGCTTTCGATGAGCTTGCGGGCCTGCCTGGCCACATCGTCGGCCTCGGCGACCTCGTCGTCGTATTCGTTGAAGACCGGCTCGGGCCCGTCGACGCGCTGCGCGATCAGCTGGAGCGCGTGCCCGCGCGCCGTGCCGGCGGCCCGCCCGAGCACTCCGTTGGCCAGCGCCACCACCTGCGGCGTCGAGCGATAGTCGCGGACCAGCCTGACCACCGTGGCGCCGGGATGCTCATCGGGAAAGCCGAGCAGGTACGACGGGGTCGCTCCGGTGAAGGAGTAGATGGTCTGGTTGGGATCGCCGACGACGCACAGATCGTCGCGGTCGCCCACCCAGGTGTCCAGCAGCAGCTTTTGCAGCGGGTTGACGTCTTGGTATTCGTCGACGACGAAGTAGCGATATTGCTCCCGCACCTGGCTCGCGACGTCTGGGTGATCGGCGAGCACGGCCGCGGTGAGCTCGAGCATCCCCTCGAAGTCGAGCAGATTGCGCTCGCGGCGCAGGGTTTCGTACATGGTGTAGACGCGGGCGACGTCCACGGCGTCGACAGGGGCCTTGCGGTCGGCCCGCGCCACCGCGGCCGCGTAGTCTTCGGGCCGGGTCTGGGTCACCTTGGCCCACTCCACCTCGCCGGCGATGTCGCGCAGCTCGGGACGGCCGTACGACAGCCGGCACGCCCTGGCCGCGTCGGCGATCAATCCGATCTTGGACTCGATGATCTTGGGCGGCTCGCCGCCGATCACCCGCGGCCAAAAGTAGGTCAGCTGGCGGAGCGCGGCGGCGTGGAAGGTGCGCGCCTGCACGCCCGGCGCGCCCAGCGCCCGCAGCCGGGAGCGCAGCTCGCCCGCCGCCCGGGTGGTGAAGGTCACCGCGAGCACCCGTTGCGGCGACACGATGCCGGTCAGCACGGCATGCGCGATGCGGTGCGTGATCGCCCGCGTCTTGCCGGTGCCGGCGCCGGCGAGCACGCACACCGGGCCGCGGACCGCCTCGGCGACCGCGCGCTGCTCCGGGTCGAGGGCGTCGAGCACCGCCTCGGTCGGCTTCCACGCGGTCATCGCCACCCCCAGGAGTCTCCGGCGTATCGCTGCCCATCCTCGCAGCCGCCACCGACGAACGCGCCGCGGCGTACGGGAATCACAGCGGATCGGCGAATGTTGGGATGGTCGGTTCGATCGGCCAGACCCCCCGAAGCTCTGGACCCTGGATCGCCTTGACCGAGGAGAGGCATGACGACGTCCGTGACCGGCGAGCTGACGATGTACACGACGACGTGGTGTGGTTTCTGCAAGCGGTTGAAGAAGCAGTTGGCGCGTGAGGGCATCGAGATGGTCGAAATCGACATCGAGGAGGACCCCGCCGCCGCCGAATTCGTCATGGCCGTCAACGGCGGCAACGCCACCGTTCCCGTCGTCGTGTTCCCCGATGGCTCAGCGGTGACGAATCCCAGCGCCCGCGAGGTCAAGGAGCGGATGGCCGCGGCGGCCGCCGAGTGAGCCGGGCCGGCGCCGCCGCGGCGCCGGATGAGGAGTCATAGGCCCCAGGAGCCGGGCAGTTCGCCTCCGTACCAGTGCTCGATCAGATGACGAGCGATGGAGATCTTGCCGGGGAGCAGGATGTCGCCCTCGACGACGGCGGCACGCAGTTCGTCTCTGCTGTACCAGTGCGCCGACTCGATCTCCTCCTCGTCGACGCATAGCTGTTGGTCACCGGCGGCGCGGCAGAAATAACCGAGCATCAGGCTCTGCGGCAGCGGCCACGGCTGGCTGCCCAGATAACGCGGGT
>CALAED010000726.1 GCA_937891035.1 uncultured Thermomonosporaceae bacterium
GCGCCGCGGCGAGCCACCGCGCGCCGTCGGCCTGGCCGCACCGCGGGCCGCAGCCCCTCCCGGCCACCTCCGCCGCGCCGGCCACCCTGGCCACCCTGGCAACGCGGCCCTTGGTGGCCCACGTCGTCGACGGTGACACGATCATCGTCACGACGCGGGCGCGGCGGACGCGGGTCCGGCTGCTCGGCCTCGACGCCCCCGAGGCCACCCGGCGGCGCGACTGCTTCGGCGCCCGGGCCACCGCCGGGCTGCGCCGCCTCCTGCCCCCCGGCACCGCGGTCGTGCTGGCCGTCGACCGCCGCCGGGCTGACCCCTACGGTCGAGCGCTCGGCTATGTGTGGCGGGCCGACGGGGTGTTCGTCAACCGAGAGCTCATCCGCCGCGGCCACGCCACCACGCTGTTCCTCCCGCCCGCCGGGCCCTATCGCGCCGAGTTCACCGCCGCCGAGACGCTGGCCAGGGCGGCGCGCGCCGGGCTGTGGCGGGCCTGCCGTGGCTCTGACGACCGCCTTTCGCGGCCGTGACGGCGGGAGGATCGCCGGGCGCGACCAGATGTGGACCATGACCAGGTCAAGCAAGCAGAACGCGTTTGCGACCATCCACCCAAACCAGCCCTGGCGGACCGGCTAGGCTGTGAGCCTGGGTTTCCCGGATTCGCGTCCGTTGTTTCCTCCCGTGACGTGTTTCCTCCCGTGACGCCACCAGCGGGCCGACGTCAGGCCCGCTGAGCGCGGACCTTACGGACCATCGCGAAACCCCGTCGCGGACCCGATCGGACCGACCAGAGACGGAGGCCAGTTGAGCGACCTTCCCGTGCGCGCGCAGTTGGCGGCCGCCCTGGGCCGTACCGCCTCGAAGATGTCCCGCCTGGCCGGGCGCGGCGACGGCTCGGTGATCGGCGGTCGGGTGGGCCTGGCGCTCGATCCCGAGTTGCTGCGGCGGCTGGCCGCCGACCGCAGGCTCGTGCTCGTCAGCGCCACCAACGGCAAGACGACGACCACTCGCCTGATCGCCTCGGCGCTGCGCGTGCGCGGCGACGTGGCGACCAACGCGTTCGGGGCGAACATGCCGTCCGGACACGTGCTCGCCCTGGCGCAGGCGCCGACCGCGCCGTACGCGGTGCTCGAGTGCGACGAGAAGTACGTGCCGATGGTGCTCGCCGAGACGGGGGCGGGCATCGTCGCCCTGATGAACCTCAGCCGCGACCAGATGGACCGCGCCGCCGAGATCTGGCTGCTCGCCGGCAAGTGGCGCAAGGCGCTCGACGGAGCGGCCACCCATGTCGTGGCCAACTGCGACGATCCGCTCGTCACCTGGGGCGCCGGCGCCGCCAAGAGCGTCACCTGGGTCTCGGCCGGCCAGCACTGGCGCGAAGACTCCTGGTGCTGCCCCGAATGCGGCGGTCCGCTGGACCGCGAGGGTGTGCACTGGAAGTGCCGCGAGTGCCATTTCGCCCGGCCCAAGCCCGACTGGATCTTGCACGCCGACCGGATCACCACCCCGCGCGGCCGGACCTACGAGCTGTCCCTGCAACTCCCCGGGCGGGCCAACCGCTCCAACGCGGTGATCGCGCTGGCGGTGGCCGCCCAGCTGGGCCTCGAGCCCGAAGAGGTGCTGCCGCGCCTCGCCGAGGTCACCTCGGTGGCCGGCCGCTACACCACGGTCGAGCATCAGGGCAGACAGCTCAGGCTGCTGCTGGCGAAGAACCCGGCCGGCTGGCTTGAGGCGTTCGATGTGCTCGCTCCGCCGCCTGGCCCGGTAGCGCTGTCAATCAACGCGCAGGGCCCGGACGGCCGCGACACATCGTGGCTGTGGGACGTCGACTATCGGGTGCTGCGCGGCCGCCCGGTGTGGGCGACCGGCGAACGCCGGCTCGACTTGGCCGCCCGGCTCGAGGCGGCCGATGTCCGCTTCACCATCGTCGAGGACATCGACGAGGCGATCATGGCGGTGGGGCCCGGCCGGCTCGACGTGATCGCCAACTACACCGCTTTCCAGCAGATCCGAACGAGGTACGGCCGTGTCGTCTGACCGCATCAAGATCGTCTGGATCTATCCCGACCTGCTCAGCACCTACGGCGACCAGGGCAACGTCATCGTGCTGGAGCGGCGGGCCGCGCTGCGCGGCATCTTCACCGACACGGTGCACGTGCGCTCCGATGAGTCGGTGCCCGTCGACGGCGACATCTACCTGATGGGTGGCGGTGAGGACCGGCCGCAGATCCTGGCCGCGCAGCGGCTGCGGAACGACGGCGGGCTGCACCGGGCGGTCGAGTACGGCTCGGTCGTCTTCGCCGTCTGCGCCGGCTACCAGCTGCTCGGCACCGAGTTCGGTGGCGAGGAGGGGCAGCCGGTTGCCGGCCTCGGGCTGCTCGACATGCGCAGCGGTCGCGGCCAAAAGCGCTCGGTCGGCGAGATCGCCGGCGACGTCGACCCGGCGCTCGGCGTCCCCATGATCACCGGCTTCGAAAACCACCAGGGCATCACTCGGCTGGGCCCCGGCGTACGGCCGCTGGCCAAGACGAGGGTCGGCGTCGGCAACGGCGACGGCACCGAAGGCGCCTATCGCGGCCACGTCGTCGGCACCTATATGCACGGGCCGGCGCTGGTGCGCAACCCCGCCCTCGCCGACCTGCTGCTGCGCTGGGTCGTCGGACGTGAGCTCGAGCGGATCGACGACTCGTGGGCCGGCCGGCTCCGCGAAGAGCGCCTCGCCACCGTCCTGCCCGCCTGACCGCTTTCCCCGCCCGACCCCGCGGACGCGCGACCGGCCTGATCCGAAGCCGCGACCGGCGCGCGCGGGTCAAGCGGTCGGGTCGCGCTCAGTAGACCAGCGCTTGGGCACCCTCGGCGGAGATCTCCTCCACGAACGTCGGCGCCCCCGCGATCCGGACACCCTTGATCAAGTCCTCTTCGCCGATGTCGCGGCGCGCCGCGCACTGCGTGCACACGGTCACCTGACCGCCGGTGAGCACGACCTGAAGCAGGTCGCCCAGCGGCGTGGCGTGCGGCAGCGCGAACTCCTCGGCCCGGCCGGGCAGCCCGTACCAGGCGGATTCGCCGGTCAGCCACAGCGAAACCGGTAGCCCGCTCGCCACGCCCGCGGCGGCGACGGTGAAGGCCTGATTGCAGCGCTCCGGGCTGTCGGCGCCCGCCGTCGCTTTGATCACTAGCGATCGCCCCATATCCGCAGACTAGTACGTTCCCGAGTGGGCTTCGCCGCACGCTTGGCGATGAGGAAGGGCCGCCGGCCGCTCTTCCCAAGGACGATGCCATCGTCCGCTGTCGCGCCGGAACCGCTCAGGCCCCGGGCCCGGCCGACGATGCGCAGCTCCTCGTCCGCGGTCACGATCCACTCCTCGATGAGGAGGCCGATCGTCATCCGCCGGTGGCGGATCCGCACCGGCTCGCCCAGCAGCTCCGACATCCGGGCGAACAGCCGGCCGTCCCCGCCCTCGCGCGCGTCGAACCCGCTGAACGCCGGTTCGCCGAGGATGAACTCGGCCCCGGCCGGGTCGACCGTGGCGCTGCCCGTCTCGTCGGCGATCGCCAGCGGTCCGCTGGCGTGATCGGCCGCCTTGATCGACCGCTCGACCTTCTGCGGTCCGTACGGTCCCGGTCCGTAGGCCCAGAAGCGTTCGCGCGCCCGGACGACGTACCAGACGCATTCGGCGCCGGAGAACGGCGCGGTGAGCGTGCCGTTCGGGCCGGCGGCCGCGCGCGCTTGGATCTCGCTCGGGCCGACGCCCCGCGTCGGCCCGAGCTGGCCGACCAGGTCGACGCACGTCTGCGGCCGCGCCTTTTGGACGGTGCGCCGCGTACGCATGTCCTCGACCGTGCGGGCGGCCGACGCGATGCCGGTCTGGACGGTGGCCGCCAGCAACGCCAAGAACGCGTACACGGGGTCCTCCTCTTAGGGCGGGGGTGGAACTCGGCCGACGCTCAGACACCCAGCGGGGGCGTTGTTTCGGTCGAGATCAGGGCGAAGGCCGTCGGTCCGCCGCGGCTGCCGGTGGCCGGGACAGGTCAGGCCCTGGCCTGCATGGTGAGACCCTAGCGGTACGTGGTAGGCGGTGACATGCCGACATACCGGGGCAATAAGCAGATCCGTGTCGTCGCCGTCTCTAGACTGACCACCATGCTTGGTACGGTGAACGCCATCGCGCTCGTCCTGGTTCTGGGAGCCATCGCGGCAGCGGCGCTGGTTTTGGTGGTGAAACTGTCCCGGTCCCGGTGATCACGGGTCCCGAAACGACCTTGGCCGTCAACGCATTCTGGGCCGAGTCTGCACGCTGTGGAGGTCACGCGGGCCAAACGCCGCTACGCTCGGCGGGCATGGAGCCTGAGCTGCATCCTGACCTCGAACCTCTCAAGTTCCTCATCGGCGAATGGGAGGGCGCGGGGGTCGGCGGTTATCCGACGATCGAGAGCTTCCGCTTCGGTCAGGAGATCTCCTTCACGCACAATGGGAAGCCCTTCCTCATCTACACCAGCCGCACGTGGCGGCTGGACGACGAGGGGCATCTGGGGGCGCCGCTCGGCATGGAGGCCGGTTTTTGGCGGCCCAAGCCCGGCGGCCGGCTCGAAGTGATACTCGCCCACCCGACCGGCATCGCCGAGATTTACCTCGGCGAGATCACCGGCACCCGGGTCGAGTTGAGCACCGACGTCGTCGCCCGCACCGAGACCGCCAAGGAGGTCACGGCGGGGCACCGGCTGTACGGCATGATCGGTGAGGACCTGGGCTATGCCTTCGATCTCGCCGCGGTCGGCCAGCGGCTGCAATCCCACCTGTCCGCCCAGCTCAAACGGGTGTCGTAAGCCCGTCCCTCAGCCGGCCCGGACAAACCTCAGCCGGCCCGGACAAAGACGATCCCCGGACCACTTCCCGTCGAGAACCGACGGGGGCGGGCAGGACTAGGCCCACCGGTCCGGGGATCGGGTGTCTGCCTGGTATTCACCGCCGCAGTCCAGCGGGGTCCCGGGGAACTCCCCGGATCACCTGAACAGAGCCCGTGCCGGGGAAGCCTTGGCTCCCGAGCAACGGACGCCGCTCCGCGGCGGACGGCGGCTAGTGGACAGCCACCTCGCGAGTCCTAGAGCTATGCATGCTTTGGACCACCTCCTTTCCCGCGTTAGCAGCACGTTATGCGAGGAGTCAGAGGTGAGGCAAGCGAGTTTCCCGGCATCCCCGGCACGTGACCGGAGTCACAGCCATCGCCCGGGAAAACCGCGCGGTCATAGACTCGGCGGTATGGCCGAGAGCTGGCAGGAAGAGCTGCGATCGCGGGGTTACCGGGTCACTCCACAACGCCAGCTCGTGCTCGAGGCGGTGACCGCGCTCGAGCACGGCACCCCCGAGGAGATCTGCGCGGAGGTGCAGCGCACCGCGGGCGGCGTCAACATCTCGACCATCTACCGCACCCTGGAGCTGCTCGAAGAGCTGGGTCTGGTCAAGCACGCCCACCTCAGGCACGGCCCGCCGACCTACCACCTCGCCGCCGAGGCGGAGCACGTCCACCTCATGTGCCGCGGGTGCGGCCAGGTCAACGACGTCAAGCCCGACGTGGCGGACGGCCTCGTCGCCATGCTGGACCGCGAGTACGGCTTCGCCACCGACGTGCACCATCTGACGGTCTACGGCCTGTGCGGCAACTGCCGGGGCGCGCGGCCTGGGTAGCCTGGGACGCATGGATAGCCCGCTGCTGAAGCTGCCTGGAGCCGTGCCCGCCGACCCGCCCGAC
>CALAED010000727.1 GCA_937891035.1 uncultured Thermomonosporaceae bacterium
GCCGTCTCGGCAATCTCTACCTGCGCCAGCCGCGCCGAGGCTGCGGCTATTAGTCCCGACGCCGAGTCTCGGACCGCCGCTTGCGGCCACATGCCCAATGCCTGATCGATCGCTCGATATGCGTCACCGACCGCGCTCGCCTTGCTCTCACCCAGCCTGAGCAAGGTTCGCCCAATCGACCTGTGCAGATACGGCGGCCGCCAGAATGCGATGTAGTCCTCGCGAGGTTCGCCTTCGGCCTCGTCCATAAGTTTGACGGCACGTTCCAAATCCGCGTGACAAGCTCGCTCGTCGCCTTTGCTTGCGTGCGTCTGGGCGCAGGTCATGGCGAGCCATGATCGGACCCTGGGTGTCGCCGCTGTACCAGCGATGTGCTCGGCTGCCTGGGCGAGGCTCATCGCCAAGGGGAGCTGATCGCGTTGGCCAGAGTTATACAACGTGCTGCTCATCCGGCCCACCAGGTACGCCTGGCGGCTTACGTCGCTGACTTCGCGGGCGGCCTCGGCCGCCTGCCGGTACAGGACCGCTGCTTGGTCGCGCCGATCCAGGTCCACGTGCAGCCAAGCCAGTAAATCTCCCGAATCCGTCACGAGCCGGCCGAGGCGACGGGAATCGGTTTCGGTGCGCGCCTGCTGTAACAAGGCCGACAAGCGTCGGTGATGGTCTATCACCTGCTCGTACACCGCTGAAGGCCCCAGGAGATTGTCCATCTGACGGTAGGAAACGGTCAGCCGGGCGCAGGTTTCGAACAACTCTGCTCGGTCAGAGATCGACGGCAAAGCCGCGGCTGCGGCGGGCAGGCCGCCCGGCAGCAGCGTCGTGGCGGCGATGGACCCCGCACCGCCGAGGAAGTTGCGTCGCCGCATGAGCTCATCCCATAGGTCGAGGGTTTCTTCCAGTGTGCGGGACGAGTCATCCGTATAGGTGTCTGCCATGACCGGTGCCATCGAGGTGACCACTGGTCGTTGACCGGCGGCGCGCCGCATCCGCGCGACGGCGGCGGCCCGATCGAGTACGTCACCAGGAATTCCCAGCACCTGGCCGAGATGCTCTCGCCAGTACGGGGTCGGAATACGCTTGCGGTTCTCCCACCTGCTGACGTACTCCCTCGTGACGCGAGGATCACCGGACACGCGGGCGATGTCCTCGGCCAAGGCCTGCTGCGACTTCCCCCGATCGACGCGTACCCTGGCGATCACCTCGTCGATGGGCTCGTCGTCCCGCCACTGATCGGCCACCGCGACCTCCCCCGTTCATCAAGCTGGGAGACCAACCCTATCCTCGAATATCACTGCTCGTATCGAACCCATTACCTAGTGATTGCGTCGCGCTCATTCGCAGCCCCGGCCGCTCAGCCGATGACGTTGTCGGG
The DNA here is from genome assembly GCA_937891035.1 of uncultured Thermomonosporaceae bacterium. Taxonomy (GTDB): domain Bacteria; phylum Actinomycetota; class Actinomycetes; order Streptosporangiales; family Streptosporangiaceae; genus CALAED01. The sequence continues at coordinate 1,373 of CALAED010000727.1, forward strand.
TGAGTCGAACCAGACCTGCTGCTGCCCCTCGGGCGTGACGCTAACGCCGTACCTGGTGCAGTCGGGTTTGCCGGCCTCCGTCCACTTCGTTTCGGCCTCGTCTACGGCGTGCGCCCGTACTCGCTGCGCACGAAGCGGCATGAACGGCGCCGGACCGATACAACGTCCCGCCGCGCTCCCATCCGCTCGTACGGTAAAGCGGCACAACGGCCATTCCGGATGGAATGTGGGCGCCCAAGGCGCCAGGATCATCCCTCCTGGCCGGGTCTGCTCCACCCACGTCATAGGAACCGTGTGCACGGATGCGGTGACGATGATCCGGTCATACGGCGCGGCCGGCGGATAGCCATCTTCACCATCCCCGGTGACCACCCGAACGGGATATCCCGCTTCCCGTAGCGCTGACCGAGCACGGTCGGCGGCCACGGAGTCGATTTCCACGCTGATGACGTTCTCAGCTCCCAGGAGACGGGCCAGGACGGCGGCGTTATAGCCCGTGCCGGTCCCGATCTCCAGCACGCGCATGCCCGGCTGAAGCTCCAAGGCGTCGATGAGACGAGCCATGATGAACGGGGCGCTGCTCGAACTGGTCGCCTCAACCCCTCTCCCTGTCGCGGCATCGCACAATTCGGCCGGGATGGCAGGGGCAAACCGGGTTCGCGTCACGATCGCGTCATCGGCCGCCACATACTTGTGCCAGCGTTCCGGATCGTCGGAACGCCGCAACGGCACGAGCCAGCCGACGTCATTGGGCACGAAGATCTCGTCAGGGATGAACAACTTTCTTGGCACTGCCTTGAAAGCCTCGCGAGCGTTCACTGTTTCCCCGATCCGTTGCAAAGGACGCAGTTCTGCCAGAACCTCTCACCGTCATTGGTCTTCCAGGACCCGCCCTTGCCATTGCACGCCGAGCAGTCCTCTTCTTTCTTGTGTTTTCCCATGATCGCCTCTTACCTGTCCGCCCACGTCGATGATCGGCCGAAAGACGAGATACCGGGTGTGGGCCTGCTGTTGAACGGCGCGGCGTCGCCACTGAAGGCATCAATACCGTCACATAGTTGGTGACGCGCGAAACGGAAGTCATCCGCAATGTCCGCAGCAGGGGACGGTCGCGCCAGCCGATGTGAGCGCTGGCGTTGCCATTGTGGACACCTCCATGGTGATTTGCTCATGCGTCCAGGACGCCGCTATACGGCCCGACAAGGAAGGCACGTTGCGCGTTGCGGCAACGGTTTGCGCACCATGCAAACGTCTGGCCGATCCGGTGGGTGGCGCTTACTGTGAGAGAGGGACCGCTGACGCGGAGGAGTGGATTGGATCCGCGGCCACGCCGGCATCGCCACGCTCGCGGCCGCGGCGCCGGCGATTTCGATGTAGGCGCGCTCGTGCGTGCCGCCCGCCAGGCCCAGGGCCTGACGTTAGCCGGATTGGGACGCAAGGCTGGCTACTCGGCCTCTCAGATTTCCCGGCTTGAACGAGGCCAGGCCCCTCTCACCGTGGTGACGCTACGCCGGTTCGCGGCCGCGTTGGCCATTCCGCCGCAGGCCCTCGGCCTGCTTCCCGTCACCGGCGACTCGCCGCGACACGCCATGCCGATTCCGCCGTCTGCCGCGGCTCGGAGTTCTACGGTGGTGGGTGAGCGCAGGGAGGACGGTGAGGACCCGGTGCGTCGCCGTGAGCTACTGGTCAGTGCGGGGCTGGCCGCCACCGGCACGTTGGGGCTACCCGCCCGGCCGTCCCACTCCGCTGCGCGCCCGGTGGACGCCGCCGCTGGATTGGAGTCATTGCTGTACGGCCGCCCCGCCACCGCCGACCCGCTGCCCCTGCCAGCCCTGTCTAAGGCCGTCACCCGTGCTCGCCAGATGTTCCAGGACGCCCGTTACGACCGCCTCGCCGAACAACTGCCCGACTTGATCGCCGCCGCCATGGTCACCCGCGACCACGCTGAGGGTGACGCACACCTGGCCGCCGAGGCGGCGCTCGCCAACGTCTACATCGTCGCATCGGCCTTCATGGTCAAGCTCAACGACGACCAACTCGCCTGGGCTAGCGCCGACCGGGCCGCCCAGGCCGCCGAATCCTCTGGTGACGTGCTCGCGCTCGCGGACGCCCGACGCGGCGTCGCCACCGTCATGCGCCGTACCGGCCGCACCGACCGGGCCCGCGAACTCCTCATCGCCACCGCCGACGAGATCGTTCCCCGCCGCGACGCCGCTCCGGAACAGCTGTCGATGTACGGGGCCTTGCTGCAGACCGCCGCCTACACCGCCGCGGTCGACGGCGACCGCGCCGAAGCCCATGACCTCATCGACGCGGCCCGAGCCGCCGCGACCAGGCTCGGCCGCGACACGAACCACCGCCACCTTGCCTTCGGTCCCACCAACGTCACCTTGTTCGAGGTCAGCATCTCCCAAGTCCTCGGCGACAACGGCGCCGCCATCGCCCACGCCCAGACGCTGCCCCCGGCGTCGATTCCCACCCGGGAACGGCAGGGCCGCTATTGGATCGATGTCGCCCGCGCCTGGCACCAGTGGGGAAAGCCAGAAGCCTGCTACCGGGCGCTCCTCGCCGCCGAACGGGCGGCACCCGCCGAGGTCCGCTACCGCCCTCCGGTCCATCGCATGACCGCCGACTTGTTGCGCATCGACCGGCGCGGCTCCCTGCGTGGATTGCGCGCGTTCGCGACGCGCATAGGAATTCCCGCCTGACCAGCGCCTCGCGCAGGCGCAGCCTCCTTGCTGATTGTGGCGTCGAGTCATGACCGCCAAGGCCACCCAGCCCGTCGCGGGAGTGACAACGTTTATACAGAGTCCCCAAACGAGCGGGTTACGAGTAAGGCGTTCGTACGATGGGCCGAAAGGCCTTTTTTGGATCGATTTGCGCCGACCCATTGAGCCCAGACAAACGGTAACCCCGGTGGCTTGCAAAGGAGAGGTCGTCCGGGACCGGGCTCAACCTTGTCCGTTGGACGTGACAAGGTCAACACTGATAGTAATGGGGAAATTACTCAATGAAAGCGAAACCCCGGCGGCTTGCGAGCAGAGGCCATCCGGGGTGTATGCCCTAAGGATAGCTCATCGTGTTCGATGTCACCAACCCCTCACACGTGATCACACTGCGCTCGCGCTTGTCCAACGAGCGTTTGTCCTCCTATGACCGGATCACAAGTGGCCGACACGCTGAGACACTCAGCCTGTACGAGTGGAACACGGCGATCAGCGCCGCCTTCTACGCCTCACTTCAGTGCCTCGAAGTCGTGCTCCGCAACGCTTTGGATCGCGAGCTCACCCGATGGCACGCTTCTCTTGATCGACGCGGCTTCTGGTACGACGACCCTGCCGGGGTCCTCGATATTCGACGACGTCAGGACATTACAGAAGCGAGGCGGCGAATCAGGCTGGCCCGTCGGCCAGTCACCCCGGGGCGCATCGTCTCCGAGCTGAGCTTTGGGTTCTGGCGTTATCTGCTGACGTCACGATACGAAGGCAGCCTCTGGACGCCTGCGCTCAGGCACGCCTTTCCGGGCCTTCGACCGCCGCGACGCAAGGACGTCTCGGCGCGGGTGGCCCGGCTCCACCAGCTCCGGAACCAGCTGGCGCATCATAAGGCGATATATGACCGAGACCTCCAAGCCGACTATGCCGATCTGCTGTTCGTGGTCGGGGCGATCTGCCCCCGGACGCGCGCATGGATCGACCAGACGAGCACCGTGGAGCTAGTGCTCGCGCAGCGGCCGGCGATGATCAGTCCGAACTGAAGGCGGCGTCGAAAGCGGCGGCCGGGGGTTCGATGGCGACCATCTTGCGGACGAAGGACAGTGCCTCGGGGGCGCCGATCAGGCGGTCCATGCCGGCGTCCTCCCACTCGATGGAGATCGGGCCGTCGTAGCCGATCTCGTTGAGGGCGCGGAAGCAGTCCTCCCACGGGACGTCGCCGTGGCCGGTGGACACGAAGTCCCAGCCGCGCCGCAGGTTGGCCCACGGGAGGTGCGATGAGAGCCGGCCGCGGCGGCCGTCGCCGGTGCGGACCTTGGCGTCCTTGCAGTCCACGTGGTAGATCCGGTCGCGGAAATCGAGGATGAAGTTCACCGGGTCGAGGTCCTGCCACACGAAGTGGGACGGGTCCCAGTTGAGGCCGAAGGCCGGCCGGTGGCCGACGGCCTCCAAGGTGCGGACCGTCGTCCAGTAGTCGTAGGCGATCTCGCTCGGGTGCACCTCGTGGGCGAACCGCACGCCGACCTCGTCGAACACGTCGAGGATCGGGTTCCAGCGGTCGGCGAAGTCGCGGTAGCCGTCGTCCACCATGGACTGCGGCACCGGCGGGAACATCGCCACGGTCTTCCAGATCTTCGACCCGGTGAACCCGA
>CALAED010000728.1 GCA_937891035.1 uncultured Thermomonosporaceae bacterium
GCCGGGTGCGGTTGCGGGCCACGGCGCGGGAGATCCTGCACCACCCGGACATCGCATCGCTCTACCTCGGCGGCGGGGCCGAGGAGCCGCCGGGCCGGCCGTCGACGTCGGTCGCCGGCCATGATGTTGAACGCTGATGCAATCGTTTGCAGATTGCCGGTTTGTAGGTGTGCGGTTTTTGCAGTTTGCAACTTGGGCAGTGAGGACGGGCCGATGGACGAACGCGTCGCCGCGGCGATCTCGAACTGGGGGCCGCGCTTCACGACCAACGGTGTCACGGTGGCCGATTTCGAGCGGGTGACCTCCGCGCTGGACAGCTGGGACGACTGGTGCGCCGCCTGGGTCGAGCTCGCCCGGCCGCATGAGGAGCTGGGCCGGGCGGCGCTGCGCGAGGGGCGGCTGCGGTCGGCCGGCGCCCACCTGGCTCAGGCGGCGGTCTACTACCACTTCGCCAAGTACCTCTTCGTCGACGACATGGCTCAGTTGCGGGCCGCCCACGAGCGCGCCGTGACCTGCCTGAACGACGCGCTGCCGCATTTGGACCCGCCGGGGCGCCGCATCGAGATCCCATTCGCCGGCGCGCGCCTCGCCGGGGTGCTGCGGGTGCCGGCCGGGCCGGGGCGGCACCCGGTCGTCGTGCTGGTTCCCGGGCTCGATTCGGCCAAGGAGGAGTTCCGCTCGACCGAGGCGCTGTTCCTCGAGCGGGGCCTGGCGACGTTCTCCGTCGACGGTCCTGGTCAGGGCGAGGCGGAATACGACCTGGCGATCCGCGGCGATTGGGAGGTCCCGGGCGCGGCCATCCTCGATCGGCTGCTGCGGGAAGGCGACATCGACGCCGACCGGGTCGGCGTCTGGGGGGTCAGCCTGGGCGGCTACTACGCGCCGCGGTGGGCCGGCGGCGATGAGCGGGTGCGGGCCTGCGTCGCGCTGGCCGGGCCGTACGACTTCGGCGACTGCTGGGACCGCTTGCCAGCGCTGACCAGGGCGGCGTTTCGCGTCAGGTCGCGCAGCGGGAGCGACGAGGAGGCCAGGCGGCGCGCACACGAGTTGTCGCTCGCCGGGCGCACCGCCGCGATCAAGGCACGGCTGCTCGTCGTCACCGGCAAGCGCGATCGGCTGATTCCCTGGGAGCACGCCGAACGCCTGGCGGCGGAGGCGGGCGGCCCCGCCGAGTTGCTCCTGCTTGAGGAGGGCAACCATGGGTGTATGAACGTCTGGCCGTTCCACCGCTATCGGACCGCGGACTGGATGGCCGCCGCGCTCACCGCCGGACCCGGGTGACCAGGTCATGCTTACCAGGTCGTCGCCGCGGCACGAGGTTGACATGGCCTGGCGCGAAACCTAAAGTCGGCGGCAAACGATTGCAATACAATCGATTGCAATGACGGGGACGAGGACGCCCACATGACCGACGCGGATCTCACGGCCCTCAAAGTGGGCTGGATCGGGACCGGCCGGATGGGTCTCCCGCTCGCCCGGCGCCTGCTCGTCGCCGGAGTCCCCGTCTCGGTGTGGAACAGGACGCGGGCCAAGGCCGAGCCGCTCGCCGCCGAAGGCGCCACCGTCGTCGACCGCATCGCTGATCTCGCCGGCTGCGACGTCGTCTTCACCATGGTCGCCGCCTCCGCCGATCTCGAAGAGGTGGTGCTCGGGCCTGACGGGCTGCTGTCGGACGGGGTGCGCCGGCCGGACGTGATCGTCGACTGCTCGACGGTCTCCGTGGAGACCTCGGTGCGGGTCAGGGCCGCGGCCGCCGAGCGCGACGCGGATTTCATCGCGGCCCCCGTCAGCGGCAACGGCAAGGTGGTGGCGGCCGGCATGCTGAGCCTGGTGTGCTCCGGCGCCGAGCCCGCCGTCGCGCGCGTCCGTCATCTGCTCGAGCTGCTCGGCCGCCACGTCACCTACGTCGGCGACGACGAGCGGGCGCGGCTGGTGAAGATCTGCCACAACCTGATGCTCGGCGTCGTCGCTCAGTCCATGGCCGAGATCACCGTACTGGCCGAAAAGGGCGGCGTCTCCCGAGCGGCCTTCCTCGACTTCCTCAACAACAGCGTCATGGGGTCGATTTTCAGCCGCTACAAGGCCCCCGCCTACGTCAACCTCGACTTCACTCCCACCTTCACGCCCGCCCTGCTCCGCAAGGACTTCGACCTGGGCCTGGCCGCGGCACGCGAACTCGGCGTCCCGATGCCGGTGGCGGCGCTGACCCACGCGCTCATCCAGAACGCGGTGTCGCAGGGGCGTACGGAGGAGGACTTCGCCGTCCTGCTCGAACTGCAGGCGGTCAACTCCGGCCTGCGGCTCGAGCCGGAGGACGTCGAGGTCGACGACGGGCTGTCCGGCGGGGCCGGCGCCCCGTCATAACCGCGTGCCGGTCACTCCGGATGCGGCGGGCGCTGATCGGGAGGCTTCTCGCCGTCAGCAGGCGGTCAGCCGGGCCCGGTGAGCCCGGCCAGCCGGCGCAGCCGCGTCTCGTCCGCCTCGCTCACCGCGTAGCTGCCCAGGATCTCCTCCACCGGCCAGGCACGATGCCGGCAGATCACTCCGATGCCGATGAGCCGCCCGTCGGCGTCGAGGTCGACGATGGTGCCCTGCTCGATCTGCCGGGTGGCGGCCGGGCGGCCATCGTCGAGATAGATGTAGAGGGCGTCGGTCTTTTCGTCCTCGATGACGTGCATGTCATCAAGCGTCCAAGAATTTCGCGTCGCTGGCCAGATGGAATTTTTCTTGCTGTCAGAGCGGGGTGAGGCTGGTTGCGGAGCTTTGCCCGCTTTTTCCTGGATCGCCGTGGCGCGCGGCGGTGTCGGGCGGGCGCGCGTGGGAAGGGCTACGCGGCGAGTCGCGCCACGTAGGCGGCCAGGCAGTGGCCCCAGCCGCCGGCGGAGTCCATCGCCGCGCGGACCAAAGGTGCGTCCGCGCCGTGGCGTTCGAAGTGGCCGTGTTCGAGTTCGACCCGGGTGCGGCCGTCCCCCGCGGAGACGAAGCGCACCTCGACCTCGCTGGCGTGGTCGGGGTCGGGGTCGAACTGCCAGGTGCCGTTGAGGTGCCAGGCCAAGACGATGCGGTTGGGCGGCACGTAGGCGGTGACCCGCCCGGTGTCGCACTCGCTGCCGTCGACGCCGACCTCGTACCAGCGGCCCCCGGCCATCGGCTCGACGATGAAGTCGGCCATGTCGACCTTGCCGATGCTGTAGTCCCTGGGCCACCACGCGCCGAACTGCTCGGTGAACACCGTGAACGCGTGCTCGGGGGTCGCCGGAACGACGATCGATGTGCGGACCGCGTCCTTCATTTCGGCCGGCTGGGTCATGGCCTCGTCCTTCCTGGGCTCCGGCTCATCGCTCGGCCGGCTGCGCAGGACCGGTCGAAGGGGTAAGCGGCGAGGAACGTCCGCTTCTGCGGAAGCGCCCTCACCGGATATTTGTAAGTTATCGCTAACGTACGCTACGGCTTGCGTGGCCGCTTGACAAGAGCATCACCGCCGGGCCGGATGTGACGGTGAAGTTCCTAATAACGCCCCGGGCCGGGCCGACAGGTCGCGCGGATTGACGCGGCGCCGGCCAATCCCGTTCGCCTCGTGCTATTAGACCGGCCGCCTGGCGTGAATGCGGTGTTGCGGAACCGGCCGAGGAAGCGGGCGGAAAGGTCGGCAACACGTCTGCTCGGATTAAAGTGCTGAGGACCTCGCCCGTTCGCCGGCCACCCGGCGGGAGGGGCGCGAGCGTGCTACCGCTGTTCTACCGGGCGGCTCGATCGCGGAACGGTTGATCGGTTAGACAATGCTCTATTCCCGGCGAGGAAAATGTGCGCTTGACAGGCGCCCGCTGTGCCTGGAAAATCGGGAACAATGTTTTGTTCTGGTGCATATCGCCGTGGGCGGGAGCTTGCAATGGCGCGTAACTCGTTGAGCGCAATCGGCATCGCCGTCATCATCCTGCTCGCCGCGGTGGGTTGTGGCTCGGACTCCACTTCGTCGCAGAATTCGACGGGGCTGCCTCGCACCCTTAAGGTTGGCGTGATTCCCAACGTCTCACCGGAAAAGCAGCGGGCGCAGTACGAGCCGTTCCGCCAATATCTCCAAAAACAACTCGGCGGGAAGGTCGAGCTTTTCGTGGCGACCGACTACACCGGCGTGGTGACCGCGCTCGTCGCGCACAAGGTCGATATCGCCTATCTGGGCGGGCTCACCTATGTGCAGGCGGCGGAGCAGGACGACATCACTCCGCTGGTGACCGAGGTCGACAGCGAGACCGGCACCCGTGAATACCTCTCCGCGGTCGTCGTGAAGTCGACCTCATCGTTCACGTCCACCAAAGACGTCGTGGCCGCGCGGGGCCGATTCGCCTTCGGCGATCCGAGTTCGACATCGGGCAGCCTCTACCCGCGCGTCATGCTGACGCGGGCCGGGGCGCGCTGCGACGCCCGGGACATCTCCCGATGCCCCCCGCTCGAGAAGGTGACGTTCACCGGCGGGCACGACGCGACGGCCCAGGCCGTCCACAACGGCAGCGTCGATGCCGGCGGGGTCGAACTGCGCATCCTGCACCGGCTGGAGCGGCAGGGGGCCGTCCCCAAGGGCGCACTGCGGGTCGTCGACACGCACAAGGTCATGGGCTACCCCTGGGTGGCCAGGGAGGGGCTCGGCGGGCCCGCGCGGGACGCGGTCGTACGGGCCTTCACGTCCATCACCGACCCGGCGCTGCTCGATCTGTTGCGCGCCAAGCGATACGTCCCGGTGTCCGCCGCGGACTATGCGGAGGTTCGCACCTTCGCGGCGAACCTGGGCCTCCTGACGCCGTCTCGCTGAACGCCGGGGCCATCATGCGAATCGACCTGCGCGGCGTTTCCGCCACGTTGTCCGGACGGACGGTCCTGAGCGGGATCGACCTTTCGTTCCGCGAAGGCGAACAGGTCGCCGTCCTCGGCCCCTCCGGAGCCGGCAAGACCACGTTGCTGCGGGTCATCGTCGGCGCGGTGCGGCCCCATCGCGGCGACGTGCGCGTCGACGGGCTCGATCCGTTCGAGTCGCGCGCCGCGCTCATGCGGCTGCGCCGGTCGATCGGATGCGTCCGCCAGCGTGACGACTTGATTCAGGGGCTGACCGCCCGCACCAACATCCTTGTATCGGTCTCCTACCGCTGGCGGCCGCGCGACTGGGGCGCCGTCCTCATCGGCAACGTGCCCCGGCGGTTCGGCGACCGCCTGGCCGAGATCGCGCGCCGGCATGAGATCGGCGATGTGCTGGCCTCCCCGGTCGAGCGGCTGTCGGGCGGGCAGCGCCAGCGGGTGGCGGTCGCCCGCGCGCTGTTCGGCGAACCGCGCCTGTTGCTGGCCGACGAGGCCACCACCGGCCTCGATCCGGTCCGGGCGGCACGGGTGCTCGACGACCTGCGACAGTCCGGGGCGACGCTCATCGCCGCGACGCACGACCTGAGCATCGCCCAGCGGTTCCGCCGGGTGATCGCGCTGCGCGAGGGAGTCGTCGTCTTCGACGGCGATCGCACCGATGCGACCGACTTGAAACAGATCTATGGGGACGACGCGGCGGCGGAGATGGTCCCAGGAGCCGACCGATGAGATGGCGAATCACCGGTGCCGCACCTGACGCACCGGAGGCGCCGTCCGGCACGGCTCCGCCGCGCGGCCGGTTTCGGCGCTGGCGTACCAGGTCGATGCTCATCGCCGTGTTCGCGGCCGGTGTCTGGTCGCTGTACGGGACGGGCGTTGGCCCG
>CALAED010000729.1 GCA_937891035.1 uncultured Thermomonosporaceae bacterium
CGTCGCCGTGGCGGCTCCCGCCGCCGCGGCCGCGCCACGCGTCGATGCCGCGTAGCAGCTCCGCCAGCGCGTCCGGCTGCTGGAACGGCTCGCCGCCGGAGATCGTCACCCCGTCGACCGGGCCGGGCAGCGAGTCCAGCCACCCGAGCACCGCACGAACCGGTACGGCCGTACGCGGGTCGGCGTCCCAGGTGTCGCGGGACAGGCAGCCCGGGCAGCCGATCGTGCATCCCTGGGTCCACAGGCCCGCCCGGGTGCCGGGGCCTAGGGCGGTGACGGGGTAGTGCGCCTTCGCCAGCAGCAGCGCGACGGCCGCCGGGGTCGAAGAGGCCGAGGGGGGTGAGGACGCGGAGGGGGTCGAGGTCATGCCAGCGACAGCTCCACGATGCTGCCCTCGCGCCGAATGGCGGTCACGGTGACGCGGGAGCCGGCCGCGTGCTCGTGGTCGAACAGCGCGCGGGCGAGCGGATTGACGAAATACGACTCCAACGCCATCCCGATGCCGCGGCCGCCCTTTTCCAGCTCGCTCGTGCACCATTTCTGCAGCGTCTCCAACACGTCGCCGCCGACGGCGAGGGTGAGCCGATGCTCGTCGGCCACGCGCCGGCAGATGTTGGCCAGCTGTATGTCGAAGATGCGGGCCGCGGCCTTCGGGCCGATGAAATTGAAAATGACGATGTTGTCGCCGAATCTGTTGAGCAGCTCGGGCCGATTCAGCACCGTCGTGAAGTGGTCGGAAACAGCGGTCTTCAGACGATGTTCGATCTCGTCGTACGGCATGGCCGGCGAGATGTTCTGCACCCGCCGCCCCGTCTGCGGGTCGTCGACGAACATCCCCAGGTTAGAGGTGAAGATAAGGATCGATTCCGAGAAATGCACGGTGTTGCCGCGCCCGTCCGTCAGCCGGCCGTCCTCGAGGATCTGCAGGAACTTGTCCAAGATGCGCGGATGCGCCTTCTCGATCTCATCGAACAAGATCACCCGGAACGGGTCCTCACGCACGGCGTTGGTGAGCTCACCGCCCGCCTCGTGCCCCACGTACCCGGGTGGCGAGCCGATGAGCCGGTCGCCCGCGTGCTCGGCGGAGAACTCGCTCATGTCGAAGCGCAGGTAGGCCGACTCGTCGCCGAACACGAGCGAGGTGATCGCCTTGGCCAGCTCGGTCTTGCCCGTGCCGGTCGGCCCGGCGAAGAACAGCACGCCGCGCGGCCGGCTGCCGGACCGGCTGGCCTGGGCGCCGGACAGGCCGAGCACCGCCCGCTTGAGGATGTCGAGGGTCTTGGTCACCGCCTGCGGCTGGCCGACGACCCGGTCGGGCACGCGCTGCTCGCCGTCGAGTACGCGCTTGCGCAGGTGGCCGCGGCTCCACGGGTTGTCGAGCACACCCAGCTTGTACGTACGGACCGCGTCCGGCAGGTCGGCGAGGGCGACATTGCGCTCCTTGGCCAGCCGGGTCACCTCGATCATGCTCTGCAAAGTGAGCCCGTCGGCCTGCTCGGCGAACGCGTCGCACGCCTCGGCGGCGACCAGATCGGCCCCCACGTTGGTGATGCCGAAGGCGCGGGCGAGCAGGCGGGCGGTCTCCTGCCGGTCGCCGAGGTGCGGCCGCGGCACGGTGATCTCGCGGATGTTCTCGTTGCCGGAGGTCAGCCACGGCGGCAGATCGCCGGGCCGTTCGACCAGCCAGATGATCGGGTTGTAGAGCGGCTTGGGCCGCGGCCCGTCAACCCGCACCGGGCTCGCGGTACGGGACAGCTTCGCGCAGAAGCGGAAGAAGTCGCGTTCGGCCGGTTCCAGGTCGGTGGGGGAGCGGGCGATCCTGGACGCCTCGTCGATCACGAACGCCGCCCGAACGGGTCCTTCCTCCGGGCGGGCCACGGCGGTCAGATGCCGGCGCAGCGCCTCGAGCGAGGGCTGTTCGTCGCCTTTGAGCTTGCCCAGCAGCCGGGCCGCCGCCGTGCTGGCCTCTTGGGAGGCCTCGGCGTCACCGCCGGGGTGGATGCGCAGCCCGTCCACCGGGTCGTACACGAGCATGCAGCTGTAGCCGCTGGTGCGCAGCGCCTCCCAGAGCAGGTCGCGCAGCGGCAGCAGCTGGGCCGGGCTGAACTCGTCGGGCCCCGGAGTCAGGAAGCTGTCGTGCAGGTTGCCGGACAAGATGTACTGCGAATGCACCGAAAGCGTGGCGTCCAGCTCCCGGACGAAGGCCGGCCACCCCAACAGCCGCCCGCCGAGTGTCGGCTGATCGATGCTCATTGGTCGCTCACCCTTCTCGTTCGCTGCGTGGACGGCTCGCCCGGAGGCTCGCCGGCCACTTCGCTCACTCGGCAGGCTCGCTCCCGGCTCATTGGTCGCTCACCCTTCTCGTTCGCTGCGTGGACGGCTCGCCCGGAGGCTCGCCGGCCACTTCGCTCACTCGGCAGGCTCGCTCCCGGCTCATTGGTCGCTCACCCTTCTCGTTCGCTGCGTGGACGGCTCGCCCGGAGGCTCGCCGGCCACTTCGCTCACTCGGCAGGCTCGCTCCCGGCTCATTGGTCGCTCACCCTTCTCGTTCGCTGCGTGGACGGCTCGCCCGGAGGCTCGCCGGCCACTTCGCTCACTCGGCAGGCTCGCTCCCGGCTCATTGGTCGCTCACCGTCCTCCGCGCTCGCTCCGCCCGGCCCTCGCGACGAACGGGGCTCATGAAGCAGGCTCTGTGAGCGTAACGCGAGGTCGAACCGGACCGGGCGGTCATCGGTGATCGCGGTCGCGCGGCTCGCCGCCGGGCCGCTCCCGGCCACGCTCTTTGGTCTTGGCCTTGGCCGCAGGGGTCGTCCGGGCGCGCGGCGTCGCGGCGACGGGCAGGTGCTGCAGCCCGGGTTCGAGGCGCCACCGCACATCGGAGCCGACCCCGGCCGCTGCGAGCCGGGCGCGCGCCTCCTCGAACGCCGCGCACCATTGCTCTTCGCGTTCGACGTCGAGACGGCGCTCGTCGTCACTGCGCGGCGCCTCGGTACGCAGCAGGGCGGCGCGGATCTGGCTGGCGTCGTCGAGCCGCATCTTGACGGCGTGCCGCGGCCACTCCTCACGGGTGAGGAGCACCTCGCCGGCCTCGGCTGTCACCGTCTCGAACCCGGCGTCGACCTCGTATCCCATGTCGGTGAACGCCGAGGTGATCGCGTCGAGGACGTACTGACGTTCGGCCTCCTCCTGTTCGCGCGCCTCTTGGTCGGCCGCCTGGCGAGCGAGCTCGGCCCGCCGCCGCACGGCGTTCTCGGTGGCGCGCTGCACCCGCAGCCTGACCTCGGTGAGCAGGCCTTCGGCCGCGCTCGGCGTGGCCGCGCCGGCGACCCGTTGCGCCGCCTCTGTCACGTGCTGATAGTCGGCGGCCGCGGTGTCCGGCGGCAGCCGCGACAGCACCCGCCGCAACGCCTCAGCGGCCTGTGCCGGCTCGGCGGGCCGCGCCGGCTCAGCGGCCCACGGCTCGGCAGCCGATGGCTGGGCGGCCCCCGGCTCGCGATGGCCGACGTCGCTGGTCAATCCGGCGGCCGGGGTGTCGAAGATTCGGCCGGCCACGGCGGCCGCGACCCGCTCGGACAGGGCCCGTTCCGCTTCGCCGATCTCGACGTCGGCGCGCGAGCTCCAGGCCGCGAGATCGTCGGCCGACTGCGTGGCGATGGTCAGCGGCTCGGGCAGGACATGAAGGCGGACGCCGAACCGCTGCTCGGCTTGGCGCTGCGACTCGGCGAGCGCCGCGATCCTGGCGTTGTGGTCGAGTACGTCGCGGACCGCCCGGTCGTAACGTTCGAGCTCATCGACGGCGCCCTGCCTGGCCGCCGCCCGGACCGCGGCGAGCGCGGCGAGCGCCTCGGCTCCCGCGGCCCCGAGCCCGGCCGCCCGGCCGAGGGCCCTATTCAGGCCCAGGGTGAGCACCACCGCGGCATCAAGCGCGATGTCGGCCTCGACGCCACTGCTCATGGGTCGCTTACCCTCCTCGTTTGCTGCGCTGACGGCTGTGACTCTCCCACCCGCCCCGCCTGAAGGTTAGTCGGCCGCTCCGCTCACTCGGCGGGCTCGCTCGGCGCTCATGGCTCGCTCACCCTTCTCGTTCGCTGCGCGGACGGCTCGCCCGGAGGCTCGCCGGCCGCTCCGCTCACTCGGCGGGCTCGCTCCCGGCGCATCCGCTCACGCCGTCCTCCCAGCAGGTGGGCTCTGCCCGAGTACGTCGTGTTTGGTCCGCTCGTGCGTCTGGCGCCACCTGTGCTGCCGTACGCCCGCCGCGATCGTATGGGCGACTGGGACGACCACGACGATCAGCAACCACAGCGCACGGGAGATCGACAGCAGCGCGGGCAAGAACACGGTCGCCATGAACAGCACGAACAGCCCGACCGCAGCCAGCAGGCAGCCGCGTCCGCGCGATTCGCCGCGCCGCCGCCTCGCGCCCGACATCGCCCGCGACGCCCCACTCAGGCCGCGGCCGGCGAGGCCGAAGGTCTTGACCATCGCCGACCAGGGCCCCAGGGCCAAATAGTCCCGGCCCTGGCGGACGGCGAGGACGATCTCGGCGCCCAGCTGCACCGACCAGGCGGCCACCGACAGCAAGACGAAGCCGCCCACGCCGAGCCCGAGGGTGTCCCCGGCGCCGCCGCCGCGCTCCAGGCTCAGGCCGGCGCCGACCAGCGCCCCGCCGACGACCCACACCGCGAGGACCGGCAGCATCCATGCCACGGCGCGGGCGACGGCGGCAGGCCGCCCGGCCCGGCGGACGCGTTCGCGGTCGGCCCAGTGGCGTTCGCGTTCGGCTGCCTGTTGCCGCGCCGCGTCCCGGTTACGTACGTACGTCTCGGCCTCCAGCGCGGCATCGGGCGCGGTGCGGATGACGGCCAGCAGGCGAAGCGGATCGTCGCCGGCGCCGTCGGCCAGCCAAGCGAACCAGGGCACCGGCTCACGTACCGAATCGCGCGCCCGCACGGCGGCCCTGGCGAGCATCTCGCCGGTCTCGACGGGTTTGGCGGCCAGCGCGAGAAGCGTGAGCAAGACGACCGGGGGCTCGTCCCGACCGGGTGCCCCGGCGTCGGGCAGCCTGCTCGCGGCCGGCTGCGGCAGCCGGTCGCGCAGCCAGCCGGCCAGTTCGTTCCACGCGGCCACCTGCCCGCGCCAGCGGGAGTCGGCCGCGGCGAGATCGTCGCCGCCCGCGAACCCGGCCAGCACCGGCAGCAGGTCGTGGTCCCACAGCCCACGTCCGATGAGGCACGCGGTGCGGTGGTCTGGGTGCGGGGCCTCGTTGGCGAGCGCGGCCAGCCCGGGCAGATCGTCCGCGGTGACGCGGCGACCGAGATAGTGCGGCGGCAGCGACGGGTCGAGCCAGCGCACCAGGTAGAGCAGCTTGACATCGGGTGGCCGCGGTCCCGTGAGGTGGGAATCGATCAGCTCGATACGCCCGGCGCCGCCGTCGGCGACGCTGCCGCCACCGCCTGCGTCGGCTTCGTCCACTCGGGCCAGCCAGTCGCGCAGCGTCCGCCACGCCTCGCCCGACTCGCCTCGCCCGAAGAAGAATCGAGCCGCCTCGTCCCAGTTGTCGACGAGGGCGGCGGCCAGCTCGGTGCGGTCGGTGTAACGGCGGCCGGCGAACGGCAGCCCGGGACCGTCGCCGCCGGCCGGGACCGGTCGAGTCGCACCCCCGGCGGGCGGCGCCGCCGGCTCCACGGCCACCGGGGGGCTGGCTCCGCCGCGCCACGCGTTGACCTCTGCCGCGGCCCAGCGGCGCCGCGGGTCGCGGGTGAGCAGGCCCTGGCAGAGCAGCCGCAGCCGCGGGTCGGCGATGTCGTCGTTGCCGATCGGCCGGGTGGCCAGGTGGTCGACGACCGCGGTCTCGCTCATCCCGGCGAACGGCTGCCGCCCGGTCGCCAGTTCGCGCACGATCATGCCGAGCGACCACCAGTCGCGGGCCGGCGACACCTGCCCGGACAGCGACTCTGGCGCCGCGTAGGCCAGCGTCCGCGACGACGAGGCGAACACCATGCTCTGCTCGATCACCTTGCTCAGCCCGAAGTCGGTGATGACCAGACGCAGCGGGTCCTGGCTCGCGACGAGCACGTTCTCCGGTTTGAGGTCGCGATGGACGATGCCGGCGCGGTGCAGGAGGTCAACGCCGGCCGCGAGCTGCGCCGCCATCTCGGCGGCCCGCCCCGGCTCGAGCCCGGTGGCCGGGATCAGCGCGCGCAGATTGCCCGCCGGGGCGTACTCGATGACCTCGAAGTCGCGGTCGTCGGCGCGCCCGGTCTCGAAGATTCGTACGACGTGGGGCGAGGCGAGTTCGGGGAGCTTGCGCCACACCTCGCGGTCGGCGCCGTATCCGCGTCGATAGATCTTCACGACGTAGTCGACGCCCTGGGCGTCGCGGACCAGCAGCAGATCCGACTCGGCGCCCTGAACGGGAAGCTCGCCGACGACGGCGAACCGTTCGGCGAGCGGGCCGGGCAGCCGGAGCAGCGCCGGGGCCGGACCGGCGAGCGGCGGCGGGGCGGCCGCGTCCCGGTGTGTCTCACCGGGCAGGTGACCACGGTGGTCGGCGTGGGTGACGCCGGGATCCCGCCGCGTCTCGAACTCGGCCACGGTCCGCCTCGCGCTTCGCTCTTCGGTGCGACTTGTTTGCTGCCGCAGCGAGCCTAACCCGTCCGCGTCGCCTGGTCGCCGTCCGCGAACACACTGCGAAACCTGCGACCGGCGAGCACCGGGATCGTCGACCGGGCGGTGGCGACCTCTTCGGCGTCGACGTCGGCCACCAGCAGGCCGGCCGCGGCGCCGAGCCGCCCGCGCACCTCACCGAACGGCGAGACCACCAGGCTGTGGCCGACGCCGCCCGGCGCCTTGCCGATCGGCTCGCGGCCGGCCGTACGCGGGTCGGCCATCCCGCAGGCCAGCACCCAGGTCGTGCTGTCGAGGGCGCGGGCCCGTACGAGGAGCTCCCACTGCTCGACCTTGCCCGGTCCGCTGCCCCAAGACGCCGGCAGCAAGACGGCCATCGCGCCGTCGTCGGCCAGCCGCAGGAACAGGTCGGGGAACCGCACGTCATAGCAGGTCGCCACGCCCAGCCGCAGGCCGTCGACCTCGAACGTCACGGGCCGGTCGCCGGGCGCCACGGTGGCCGACTCGGCGAAGCCGAAGGCGTCGTAGAGGTGGATCTTGTCGTAGTGCTCCGCCACGCCGGGGCCGGTGATCAACAGTGTGTTGGTCACCCGGCCGTCGGGCGTCGGGGTGAACATACCGGCGACCACGACGACGCCGGCCTCCGCGGCGATGTCGCGTACGGCGCCGGCCCAGGGGCCGTCGAGCGGCTCGGCCACCGGGCCCAGGGGGACTCCGAAGCAGGCCATGGTCGCCTCGGGGAAGACGACCACCCGGGCGCCCTTGCTCGCGGCCTCCTTGGTGGCGGACTTGATCGTCGTCAGGTTGGCCGCCGGGTCCGGGTCGGCCACGATCTGGCTCAGCGCGATCCGCATGATGCTCAGCGCGTCCCGTCCTTGTCCTTCATGATGCGCAGATATTCGACGCCCTTGAAACGGACGATTACGGCCTCCAGGATAATCCGCGAAGAAATAACCTCGATCAGCCACAGGAACGGCGTGACGATGATGATCATCACTCCCCAAGCCCAGCCATTGTCCGAGTTCGCGATGGCCAGCCCCAGCGCGAGCAGCCCGACGTTCCACAGTGTGATGACGATGAGCAACAGGACATAGAGCAGCTTGATCAGCTTCGGGGTGATGAGGTGATTGAAATTGGTGTCGAAGAGCGCGCCGAAAAAGCCTTTGCCGACCTCGGGGGGCCGCGCGTCAGTCGCGTCATCGAACGCTTGGTAGTCCCAGCCGGGCGGTAGTGCGCCAGGACCGGGGGTCGGCCGCGCGGGCGAGGGCTGGAGCGGCGGCTGGGGCGGCTGGCCGGGACCGCTCGGCCGGGGCGGCGGCGGCCCGTACGACTGGCCGGGATCTGGGGGACGCGTCATGACCGCTCCTGAATTGGCGTACGTACCGGCGGACGAGTAGTACCCCCGACCTTAGAACGGTTCGCCGCCCATGCGGGACCGCACGCGATGGCAACGAGGATGTCGCCCCAACGGAACCACGTTGGCCGATCACCGTGGAAGCACGCCGCCGACGCCCGCGCATGGCCGTTGCCCGACCCGTACGATCCGGATCCCTTTTTCCCAGAAGATGGCGGTGGAGTCCTCGGTGAGTGCCGTGGTGAGTTCGCGCAGCGCGGACTGCGGCGGGCGCCATTCGTCTTCGATGATGGCCAGCGCTTCCAGCATCGCGATGCGGGGATGCCAGTAGCAGTCGGTCAGCTCTGCTCGCCGCCAGTTGACGCCGCAGTCATCGGTCTCTTCGATCTCTTCAATCAGCCAGTGCATGGGGCCGCTGTCCGGGCTTGGGGTGGAGGGTTTCGAAGGTGGTGATGGCCGCTTCGAGCCCTTCGGGTGTGTCGGCGCCGAACATGCTGTGTCTCGTACGCGCCCAGGAGGCCAGCGCCCAGTACTGCCGTGTCTGTGCGCCGTACCAGATCAACCATCCCGGGCGGTGCCGGTATTGGAGGCGCCGGGCGATGTCGTGGGGCCCCAGAAGCATGCGGATCACGCTCGTTTGCGTTCGAGGATGACGCGGGGGCAGTTAAGGGCGGCGGCGAGTTTGCCGAGCATGGCCGGGGTGGCGTTGCGTGTTCCCGCCTCGATTTCGCTTATCAGGCTCAGCGACACGCCACAGGCGGCCGCGAGTTGGGTCTTGGTCAGCCCGGCCTGCTCGCGCGCGTAGGTGACCGCTTGGGGTTCGTGATCGAGAGGGTGTTTGGGGTGCGTGCGCTGCGCGTTCATGCGATGGGCCCGGCGCCTGGGAGGGCGAATCCGACCGCCTTGCCCGCCGTCCGGGTGTGGCACACCGTCGTCAGGTAGGCGGCGCACCGACCGGCGGACAGGCCGTTCACCATTACCAGCCCCCGCCCGCGCACCGTAAGTTCGGACACCGCGTCACCGGACATAACGGCGTTGCGGAGTCGTCGCCCGACGCGTTCGACGTCGGCGCTGCTGTCGGCGACATCGCACCAGACGGGCCAGAGCCGGCCGACGAACACCACCCGTAGCTCATAGGGCGGCACGGCGTGTTGGACGGCGTTGACGGCGAGCTCGGCCACGACGGTCTCGGCCTCCACCACCTCGTCGCGGCCGGCGCCGGAGCCTTCGAGTACCCGGCGGATGATCCGCCGGGCGGTGCGCTCGGCATGGTGGGCCGCGCCGATGGGCAGCGGCCAAGCCCGCACCCGGCAAAGCGCCGGTGCGGCCGGGTGATGTGCCTCTCTGGGCATCTCGGCGACCGTCATCGACGGCGGCCTCCTTCGGCAAAGTCGGTGTTCGCGCGACTCCCCATGAAGCGGTGGTCGGCCTGGATGTCGCTTGACCCAACCTCGTCGTCACCGTCGTCGTTGAGGGCAGGCCGCCGCTTTGGACAGTTCATCGACAGCTTGTGGTCGAACCAGTGCCGAAATGACTGCGAAGTATGTCAAGATGCGAACGTCGCGTGATTGATCGGAGGCGGAACGTGACCGGCCCGGACGCCATCGACGCCGCTCGGCGCGCACTCGGCCATCAGCTCGCCGCGCTCCGCAAGGCGGTCGGCGACAGCCAGGCGCGGCTGTCGGCGCAGGTCGGCTACAGCCGCAGCACCATCGCCAACACCGAAACCGGCCGCCAGCAGATGTCTTTGGACTTTTGGCGGCGCTGTGACACCGCCCTCGGCGCCTCCGGGCAACTCCTTGCGGGCGCCGAAGACGTCGAAGAGCTGCTCCGTCGCCGGCGCCAACACTTGGCGGCCCAAGCCCAGGCCGAGCGGGACGCCAAGATCCAAGAGCTCCGCAAGACCCCCATGCCGCTGTTCCCGCCGTCTGGCCACGACCAGGACGAGAGTTCGCAGCCTGCACGTAGCCTTGGAGGCGGGTCACCGGTTGGCCCGGCTGAGGAGGACGACGTGGAGCGGCGTGCACTCTTGCGCGTTCTGGCCGCGCTTGGCGTCGGGGGAACGATCCCTATTGATGCTCTGGAGCGCCTTCGAGGCGGAATGGAAACGTCCATCGCACTCCACGGCGACCTTTCCGCAGCGGATTGGGAGCGCATCGCCTGGGAGTACGGTCATACCGTCTTTATTCAGTCGGCGGAAGAGGTCGTTGCCGACCTTGCCGTGGATATCCACGAGACACATCAACTCGTCAAACGGACGAAGGCTCCATTGGTGCGTGCGAGTCTGATGCGGGTGAGCGCGCAGCTATGTGCCTTAATGGCGGACGAGTTGCACAGCATGGGCCTGTTCAGCCCGGCGTGGCGATGGTGGCGCACCGCGCGCAACGCCGCCGACCAGTCGGGCGACCGTGACCTACGGGTGTGGGTGCGCGCCCGCGAGGCGATCAACGCGTTTAATAGCGTGCGACCAGCGCAAAGCGTCGTCGCACTGGCCGATGAGGCGATACATATAGCCGATGGGCACGCCTCCAGCGGCCTCGCCGAGGCACACAAGAACCGCGCGTACGGCCTGATGAAACAGGGCGACGAGCCCGGCGCCCTGGCCGCCCTCACAGATATGCGCCGGGCCTTTGCGGAACTGCCCGAGAGCGTCACAGCCGATGAGGATTCGCTGTGGGGTTGGCCGGAAGGAATCCTCCATATGGCCGACAGCTGGGTCTACACCAGCTTCCGTGCCCCAGCGGCGGCGGCCGCCCAAGAAGCATGTCTGTCCTTGTATCCGCCACACCGGCGTACAGGGGTGACCACAGCGAAACTCTTCCAGGCGGTCACACTCATCCATGATCGCGATATTGATGGCGGTCTCGCGCACGCGTTGGCCAGCATCGAGAAGCTGCCCGACGACAGCTATCGACGCCGGCCCATGATCTTGCGGGTAGTCGGTCAAGTTCTCGACGCACTGCCCGACGACCGAGTCAGCACCCTCCCCGCGGCACGCGAACTGCGCGCCATCATGCACCCACTGGCC
>CALAED010000730.1 GCA_937891035.1 uncultured Thermomonosporaceae bacterium
GAGCTGATCTGTGCTCATGTGTTCCGTCCTCTGAAGTACAGGCCACGACCGGCTTGCCAGTCAACGGGGCGCGGAACCGGGCGGGAATCCCTTGCGAGATGGAACCCGCGCGGGCGCCGCGTTGACGCGCCGCCGACCAAATCGCGGTGACGATGCAACGTAAATCAACGGGACGTCAACGCATTAATGACGGCAATTGTTTATTGCCGCTGCTCATCTCGGCGTGAGACCTTTCGGACGCAAATGGGACGGCCCGGGAATCGCGGGCCGCGATGCCTATGGAGCCGACATGCCGACGACGCGGGAGCGCACGACCGCGATATTTCGCGCCGAAGGCCGGTGGCGCGAGGAGACGTTTCTCGACGATCTGCGCGCGGCCGCCCGGCGGCAGCCCGACCGTGCCGCGCTGATCTGCCGGCACGCCGACGGTCGCGGCCCGGAGACCATCACCTATGCCGCCCTGACCGACCTCGTCGACCGGCTCGCCGCGGCGCTGGTACGCCTCGGCGTGCGGCGCGGCGACGTGGTGACCTTGCAGCTGCCCAACTCCTGGCAGCTGATCGCGCTGTGCTTGGCGTGCGCGCGCGCCGGCGCGGTGCCCGGCCCGGTGGTGCCGATCATGCGCAGGCGCGAGGTCGAGTTCATGACACGGCTGACCGCCAGCCCCGTCTACGTCGCCCAAGCGACCTTTCGCGGCTTTTCGTACGCCGACATGAGCGCCGAGGTGGCGGCGGCCGTGCCGACGCTGCGCCATCGGGTGCTGTTGGACGGCGCCGACGTCGTCGGTGCCCTCGACTTCGACCGCGATCTGCTCGGCGCCGACCGGCCGCTCGACCCCCCTCCGAGTGAGTTGGACGCGCGGGAGAGCGGGCCCGACGACCCGGCCCAGGTCATGTTCACCTCGGGGACGACGGGCGAGCCCAAGGGCGTGGTGCACACGAACAACACGCTGTACGCCATGAACAGAGCGCAGGCCGACGTGCTGTGGTTGTCGCCGGACGAGGTCACCGCGATGGGCTCGCCGACCACCCACCAGGCCGGCTACACCTGGAACTTCCTCATGCCGTTGCTGCTGGGCGGCACGTCGGTGCACGTGGACGCGTGGGACCCCGGCCTCATGCTGCGGATCATCGAGGAGCACCGGGTGACGTTCTTCATGGGGGCGCCGACGTTTTTGGCCGACCTGATCGAGGCGCAACGCCGCTCGCCGCGCGACCTTTCGGCGCTGAAGACGTTCGCCACCGGCAGCGCGCCGATCCCGCCCGTGGTGGTCGAACAGGCCCGCGACGTGCTTGGCTGCCGGGTCTACGCGCTGTGGGGGATGACGGAGAACGGCTGCGTCACGATCACCCGCCCGGACCAGCCGCCGCTGCGGGCCGCGGAAAGCGATGGCAGCGCCGTGCCCGGCATGGAGGTGCGGATCGTTCCCGACCCTGGCGTGGCGGCGGATACCGCGACGGCCGGCGGCGGCGTCGGGCGGCTCCAGGTCCGCGGGGCGAGCCAGTGCGTCGGCTACTTCGGGCGGCCCGAGACGTACGCGGCGGCGCTCACCGACGACGGCTGGTTCGACACCGGCGACCTGGCCCGGGATGACGGGTACGGCGGGATCAGGATCGCCGGGCGGGTCAAGGACCTGATCTCGCGAGGCGCGGAAAAGATCCCGGTGGTCGAGGTGGAGGCGGCGCTGCTGCGTCACCCGGCCATTCGGGACGTGGCCGTGGTCGGCTACCCCGACGAGCGGCTCGGCGAGCGCGCCTGCGCCGTGATCGTGCCGGCCGGGCCCGGACAGCCGCCGTCCCTCGCCGACCTGACCGGGCACCTGGACGCGCTGGGCATGGCCAAGCACTACTGGCCAGAACGGGTCGTGCTCGTCGCCGAGCTGCCGAAGACGCCATCCGGAAAGATCCAAAAGTTCCGGCTGCGCGAGCTGCTCGCGGCACCGGAACAGGGGGTGCCCCGCTGATGGACTTCGAATTCGACGCGGAGCAGCGGGCGCTGGCCGAGCGGATCCGGGCGTTCGCCGCCGGCCGGCTGGCCCCGGCCGCGGCCGACGGCGATCGGCGCGAGCGGCTGCGCCCCGGGTTGTTCGCCGAGCTGGCCGCCGAGGGTTTGTTCGCGCTGCGCGTGCCGGTGGCCTACGGCGGCCGGGCGGCGAGCGCGGTCGGCACGGGCATCGTCTTGGAGGAGCTGGCCGCCGGCGACCTCACCGTCTGCTATCCGGTCTTGAACGCCGCCCTGGTCGCCGGCGTGCTGGACGCGAACGCCACCGACGCGCAGCGCGCCCGCTGGCTGCCGCCGATCGCGCGCGGCGAGTCGATCATCGCGGTCTGCCTCACCGAGCCCGGCCATGGCAGCGACGCGGCCAACATCGAGCTGCGCGCCGTGCCCGCCGGTGACGGGTGGCGGCTATCGGGCGAGAAGACCTCGACGATGCTGGGCGAATACGCCACGCACGGTCTTGTCTTCGCCCGTACCGGCCAGGCGGGCGCACATGGGGTGACCGCCTTCTTCATCGCCCTGGACGATTCGCGCGTCGAGCGCGCCCGGCTGCGCGACCTGGGCAGCCGCGCCGGCGGCCGGGCCACGCTGACCTTCGACGACGTGCCGGTCGGCCGGGACGACGTGGTCGGCGCGCCCGGCTGCGGGTTCGTCGAGGTCATGCGCGGGTTCGACTACTCGCGCGCGCTCATCGCGCTGATGTGCCTCGGCGCGGCCCGGGCGGCGATGGACGAGGCGCTGGCGCACGCGCGGCACCGGCGGGCCTTCGGGCAGCCGATCGGGCGCTTCCAGGGGGTGTCGTTCCCGCTGGTCGAGCACGCGACCTTCCTGCACGCGGCGCGGCTGCTGGCTTATGAGGCGCTGTGGCGCAAGGACGCCGGGCTCGACCACCGGACCGAGGCGAACATGGCCAAGTGGTGGGCGCCGAAGGCGGCCGTCGACGCGTGCCATCAAGCGCTCCTCACCCTCGGCCAGCTGGGCTGGGGAGAGGACCGGCCGCTGGCTCGGCGACTGCGCGACGTGATCGGCACGGAGTTGGCCGACGGCACCGCGAACGTGACCAAGCTCGTCGTCGCCCGGCAGCTGCTCGGGCGCGAGAACGCGCCGTAGCGGAAGCGAAAGACCGCGCAACGAGAAGGGGACAAAGACCGTGGCCAGCTGCCCGGAATGTGAAGGCACCGTCGTGCTGACCGAACGACCTCAGGTCAGCGAGATCGTCGAATGCTCAGAATGCGCCACCGAGCTCGAGGTCGTCGCGGCTGAACCGCTGACGCTGGCCCTGGCGCCCGAGGTGGAGGAGGACTGGGGCGAGTGACCGCGGCCAGCGTCGCGGTCTTCGCCTCTCGGGTGCGGGCCGACGAAAAACGGATCATGGCGGCGCTCGACCGGCGCGGCGTGCGCCACGAGCACATCGACACCAGGACGTATTGGAGCTTCGTTGGCGAGCACCCGCCGCCGTGGCGGGTCGTGCTCAACCGCGAGATCGCGCACACCCGCGCGCTCTACGCGGCCAAGATGATCGAGGCGCTGGGCGGCACGGTGGTGAACTCCGCCGCCGCGACCGAGACCTGCGGCGACAAGTGGCGCACCTCGCTGGCGCTGCGGGCGGCCGGGTTGCCCACGCCGCGCACCGCGCTCGGCCTCACCCCGCAGGCGGCGCTGGCCGCGCTCGACGCGATCGGCTACCCGGCGGTGGTCAAGCCGCTGGTCGGCTCGTGGGGACGGCTGGTGACCCGGGTGCCGGACCGGCACATGGCCACGACGGTGATGGAGTACCTCGACGCGCTGCCGGCCCCGCAGTCGCGCATCGTCTACGTACAAGAGCTCATCATCAAGCCCGGCAGGGACATCCGCGTCATCGTGGTCGGCGGGGACGCCGTGGGCGCGACGTACCGGCACGGCGACCACTGGCGGACCAACGTGGCGCGGGGCGCACAGACCGAGCCGTGTCCCCTCACCGACGAGCTGGCCAAGCTGGCGGTGCGGGCGGCCGAGGCGGTGGGCGCGGAGATCGCCGGCGTCGATGTCGTCGAGAACGCCGACGGGGAGCTGTTCGTGCTCGAGGTCAACCACGGCGTGGAGTTCTCCGGATTCCAGCGGGCCGTCGGGCGGACGGTCGACGTCGCCGGGCGCATCGCCGATCATGTGGCCGGACGGGGGCCCGCATGACGTGTGCGCCAACCACGGTGGCGATCGTGGGGGCGTCCGGCTACATCGGCGGGGAGCTGTTGCGCATCCTGCTCGGCCATCCGCTGGTCGAGGTGGCGGCCGCCACGTCCGACCGGTTCGCCGGGCGCCGCGTCGACGGGCGGCACCCCAACCTGCGCGGCCTGACCGATCTGACGTTCCTGCCGGTCGATCGGCTGAGGACCTACGACGTGCTGTTCCTCGCCGCGCCGCATCGCGAGACCATGCGGCGGATCCCGTACTTCCTGCGGCGGGCCGGGTGCGTCATCGACCTGTCGGCCGACTTCCGGCTGCGCGACCCGGCCGTCTACGCCAAGTACTACGGCGTTCCGCACGCCGAGCCGGCGCTGCTCGCGACCTTCCGCCGCGGGCTGCCCGAGCTGTGGCGCGATGAGCTCCGCACCGCCGACCGGATCAGCGTCCCCGGATGCATGGCCGCGGCCGCGATCATCTCGCTCGCGCCCGTCGCCGACTACGGCCTCGCCGCCGGCGTCGTGACTGTGGACGCCCGCACCGGGTCCAGCGGGTCGGGTACGACGGCCGTCATGACCGGCCCGGGCGGTAGGGCCGGCGCGGCCCACCTGCACGCCGAGCGCAGCGGCGCGCTGCGGGTGTTCGCGCCGACCGGGCACCGGCACGAGGCCGAGATCATCCAGGCGACCGGCCTGTCGGTCCGGATGGGCGCCACCGGGGTCGAGGCGGTCCGCGGCGTCCAGGTCGTCTGCACGTTCGCCCTCGCCGCCGGCGTGGACGAGCAGGCCGTTCGCGGCGCGTTCAGGAAGCGGTACGCGGGCGAGCCGTTCGTCCGGATCGTCGCGCAGCGCCGCGGCCTGTACCGCTACCCGGAGCCGAAGATCTTGAGCGGTTCGAACTTCTGCGACGTGGGCTTCGCGGTTGACGAGCAGGCGGGCCGCGCCACGGTGATCGGCGCGCTGGACAACCTGGTCAAGGGCGGGGCCGGCAACGCCGTGCAATGCCTCAACGTCCGCCTCGGCTGGCCGGAACGCACCGGCCTGGAATTCCCCGGACTCCATCCCAACTGACCCGGAGGGCCATCGTGAGCGCTGAGCGGGAGACCCGGCCCGTGGTCGTGAAATGCGGCGGCAACGCGGCCGTCGACCCGGCCGCGATCTGCGCCGACGTAGCCGAACTCGTCGGCGCCGGCCGGGCCGTCGTGCTCGCGCACGGCGGCTCGGCCGAGATCGACAGCCTGGGCGAGCGGCTCGGCGTCCGGCGCCGCCGGCTCGTGGCGCCCGACGGCGTGACGACCCGGCACACCGACGGCCCCACGCTCGAGGTCGTCCAGCTTGCGCTGGCCGGCCTGGTCAAACCGCGCCTGGTGCGCGCGCTGGGGGCGGCGGGCCTCATCGCGGTGGGGCTGACCGGCATCGACGGCGGGTTGTTGCGCGCCAGGCGCAAGACGGCACACCGGGCGATCGTGGGGGGCCGGCGCGTCATCGTCCGCGACGATCACAGCGGGCGCGTGGTCGAGGTCAACGGCGAGCTGCTGCGGACCCTGCTGCGGGCCGGGCTGCTGCCGGTCGTCTCACCGCCCGCCCTCGCCGAGGACGAGCGGCCGGTCAACGTCGACGCCGACCGGGCGGCGGCGGCCATGGCGGCCGCCCTGGGCGCCGAGACACTCGTCATGCTGACCGGCGCGCCCGGCGTGCTCGCCGATCCGGCTGACGAGAGGTCCGTGCTGGCCACCTGCGAGGTACCGGCCGGCGGGGCGCCGCCCCATCGCGGCGGCGGGATCGGAGTCAAGTTGATCGCCGCCCGCGAGGCGCTGGTGGCCGGGGTGCCCCGCGTCCTGATCGCGGATGGCCGGCGCGATCGGCCCGTCCTGGCCGCCCTGTCCGGGCGCGCCACGCGGATCACCCTACGCGGAGCGGCATGAACGGCACGAGCGGCGGCATGAGCGGCACGAACGGCACGAACGTAGGAGACCCGGCCGTGCTCGCCGGACACGCGGCGCGGATCAGGGAGCGGATCGTCGAGATGTGCGCGGGCGACGAGGGCGGTCATCTGGGCGGCTCGATGTCGCTCGTCGAGATCCTCGTCACGCTGTACTTCGACGTCATGAAGGTCGACCCGGTCGCGCCGGACGCCGCCGGCCGGGACATCCTGCTGCTCAGCAAAGGCCACGGCGCCATCGGCCTGTACGCCACGCTGGCCGAACGCGGCTTCCTCCCCGAAGAACGGCTCGCGGGCTACGGGCGGGCGGGCGGCGGGCCGGCGCTGTCCGCGCACCCCAGCACCGACGTTCCGGGGGTGGAGCTGCCGTCGGGATCGCTCGGGCACGGGCTGCCCCTCGGCGTCGGGTTCGCGCTCGCCGCCCGGCTCGACGGGGCCAGACACCGGTGCTTCGTCGTGCTGGGCGACGGCGAGCTGCAGGAGGGGTCGGTGTGGGAGGCGGTCATCGTGGCCGCGTCACTGCGCCTGGACCGGCTGGTCGCGGTGGTGGACTGCAACGGGCTGCAGCTGACCGGCGCCACCGAGGGCGTCGCGCCGATGGAACCGCTC
>CALAED010000731.1 GCA_937891035.1 uncultured Thermomonosporaceae bacterium
CGGGAGCGGTGACTTCGGCGGCGGGGGTGACTTCGGCGGAGGCGATTTCTGACCCGGTTGCCGGGTGATCCGGGGCTCTGGCGCCGACTGCGATACGCGCTGGGGTTCCGGTTGCCTGCGGAGAACCTCGACTGGGTGCGACACGACTTGACCGACGCGGGGTGGCGTGGCCGGATGATGGCCCGCCACCTCGCGATCATTTTGCCCTGCTGCGTCGTCCTCGCCGCGCTGCCGGCCGAGTGGTGGATCCGCCTGCTGGTGCCGGCGCTGGCCCTTTCCGCGAGCAGCTTCGTCGTCCTCCTCACCGCGGCCGACCTGCGCGCCGCGCGACTGCATCAGCACGGCCTGCGCGCCCCCGGCGACCCCTAGAGCGCCGGTCCCGTATTCATGCGGCCGATTTGGTGCAGCGCTGTGCATCCGCCGATGCCCATAAGACGCGGCACGAAACCGCAACACGTCGCCATCATCTCCGCGAAATCGCCATCCTCCAAGCGACAGAAACCACCTACCCAAAAGCACGCTAAGTGTCGCACTAAATCGGAGCGCGAGGCAGTCACCTGCATGGATAACACGAAGCAAGTCCGGGCGGACTTTGAGTGATCTGCGGCGCGACGTGCCAGTCCGGCCGAATCAGCTCCGCCGGGCAGGTATGAGGTAACACGTCACGGTAAGCAATCGGCACCGCAATACGGATGTTCCATAATTGACACATCAGGAACACTCGTGTATTTTGCCGTTTACTCCGTTATATTGACTTTAGTCAATATAGACTTAACATGTTCTCCGTTGCCCAATCTAAGGAGGAGTCGTTGGATGGCGGCGCCCATTTGGGCACAAAAGCGCTAGCTCACATCAACGACAGTGTCGGTCGACTGGCCGATGCCGCGGACGAGATTACGGATCCTGAATACGCCGACGCGATACGCACCATCCCTCGATGGCATTTCTCGATGCTAAATGACATCGAACGAAACGACGCCTTCTCGGCCACCCTGGACCGCGTTGTCTCCCCGGGCGCCCACGTGCTCGATATCGGCTCGGGGACCGGGCTGCTGGCGATGATGGCCGCCAAGGCCGGCGCGGGACACGTCTTCACCTGTGAAGAAAACCCGCTGCTGGCCGAGTTGGCCAGGCAGATCGTCGCGCGCCACGGGCTGTCCGCCGTCGTGACGGTAATCCCGAAGCGCTCCACCGACCTGCGCGTGGGCATTGACCTGCCGCGGCCGGCCGATCTCATCATCTCAGAGGTGGTGGACTGCGGGCTTATCGGCGAGGGAGTGCTTCCGACCATCCGGCATGCCCGGTGCCACCTGCTCGCGCCGGGAGGCACGCTGGTGCCGCAGTCGGCCCGGATCATGGGAGCCCTGGTGGACAGCATCGCCATTGACCGGCTCAACCGCGTGGGTTCAGCGGGCGGGTTCGAGGTCAGCCTCTTCAACAAGGTGGCGACCAGGGGGCATTTTCCGGTCAGGCTCCACACCTGGCCGCACCGATGGCTCTCGAAACCAACGGAGCTCGTCGGCTTCGATTTCGCCGGCGACGCGCTGGCGGATGGGCACGTCGAGACAGAATTCCGGGTCAGCAGCTCAGGCCAGGCACACATGATGGTGGCCTGGTTCGAAATGACCCTGACCAACGGAATAACCCTGCGCAATTCTCCGGATAATTTGGCTTCGCACTGGATGCAGGCATGCATTCCCTTCGAGATGCCATTGTGTGTTGAGTCCGGAGAATCCGTCCGAGTGCAATTCTCCTGGCAGCTCGGCAAGCTGTCAGTCCAATGCCAGGGCGCTACCAGGCTCGGAAAGGAATTGTCGTGAGCTTCAAACCAGATTACCAGCCATTCGTTCTCGACGGCGACCAACTCCGGCAAACGGTGATCAACTATGCGAGCAACCCGCTATACCTCGATAACGAGGAATGGCAAAACGACGATAACCCTTACCGGCGCCAGCTTAGACCCCAGGTCCTCCAGTATCTTGATTTCTCCCGTGTGTTGCAGCCTGATGAGATCCTGACCTACTCGGCGCTGGCGGCCAACCGCCTCCTCACCACCATTTACGAAGCCGACCTGGTCCTTTTGCCAAAGACGCAATTCGCCGAGCGGAGGGCCGACTTCACCGGCTTCTACAGCACGACGAACCGCGTCCAAGGCGAGATGATAAGGCCATACCTGGAACGGCACGTCTTCGGCTTCCTGGACGACGAGGTAGAAGTCACGGGGCCATGGACCAAGGACGATCTGCAGGCGTTCTTGCGCCGGCTTCAGGAAGAGCCCGACGACCAGCCGAGCAAATCAGAACTGGCCATAGCGAGATCGTCCGACCCGAAGCGCGCACTGCGGAACTGGCTCATCCAGTTCGCGCCCGATTTCCTGGCCGAAGCCTCACCCATGATCCGCAACGTCATGGGGTACTACGGGCCCGTACAGTCGGCCTGGTTCAAGGTGATAATCGACGAATACGGCTACGGCGTTCACCGTACAAAGCACAGCACGCTGTTCGAACGGACGCTGGCCTCGGTGGGTCTGCACAGCGACCTGCATCGGTACTGGCAGTACTACTTGGCCAGCAGCCTCATGCTCAGCAACTATTTCCACTACCTGGGCAAGAACCATGAGAATTTCTTCAGATACTTGGGCGCCCTGTACTACACCGAGACCGAACTTGTCGGGTTCTGTCGCCGCGCCGCCAGCCTGATGTCCAGCGTCTTCGGCGAAGAAGCGGACACCCTATATTTCACCGAACATGTTCATATCGACGGCCACCACAGCCGAATGGTCCTGGAAGAGCTGATCTCGCCGATCGTCGATCAGTGCGGCGCGTCGGTGATCCCGGAGATAGTCCGGGGATATGAGGAGTTCAGGGTCTTGTCGCAAATCGCGGACGAGGATTTCGCCGCGCAGGTCCAATGGATGGACAGCGGGCCCGAGAACAAGAACCTGCACGACCCGATCTGGGCGAAAGTGGAAGCCGGGGAGATCACAGCGCCCGTGGCCCACCTGGTGGAGCCCCGCGGTGAGCTGTCCAACACTCACCAGCACGACGCCGATGAGCTGTGCCATATCCGGTCAGGCACGATGAAGTTCGTCTCCGGCTACGACGCCCACCAGATCCTCGAAGCCGGCCAGGGAACCGTCATCTGGGGTAACCGCCTGCACGGCGCGATTATTGAGTCGCCTGAGTGCGTCTATGAAATTCATTCCGTGAAAGACTATCGCGCATGCTTGTCCTGACTTTCGCGGTCGCGGGTGCCGGCAACTGCGTGGAACTCGAGGGCATGCCATACGTCTTCGCCAGGACCCGCGTGGCCTCGCTGGTGATGCCGGTCAAGTGCGCTCACCGCGGCGGCCCGTTGCACCTGGCCGAGTTCATCGGCAGCGACACCCGGCTGACCTGCCCGTGGCACGGACGACGGGTGTCGGTCACCAGGCTGCTGGCGCAATCGCCCCCAGCGGTACGGCGCGGAAACACGGTGACCGCCGTGTTCCGTGTGCCTGCCGGCACCCGCCACACGATTCGGCACCTCCCGCTGTCCGCGGCGCTCAGCGCCGCCGGGCCCCGCCCCGGTGGCGCCGGAAGCGGGCCGTGATGCGCCCAAAACTCAGCGGCCCCGCCGTCATCGTCGACCCGTACTCCTCCGGTGCCCAGTTCGCACCGGCCTTCCGTGAGCAGGGAGTGCCCTGCATCGCGGTGGTGACCGGCCCCGAGCCGCCGCCCGCCTATGCTTCGTCCTACCGGCCTGCGGACTTCGGGGAGATCTTGACGTTCGACGGCGACCTGGAAGGGTTGGCGAGTACGCTGCGCGCCCGATCGCCCCGATGCCTGATAGCCGGCTGTGAATCGGGGGTCGAGCTCGCCGAGCGGCTTGCACCACTCGTCACCCCGGCACTTGCGAATGTGGCCGGGCTGGCACCCGCCCGGCGGGACAAAGCGGAAATGGCACATGCCGTCGCCGCCGCCGGGCTGGCGGTCATCGAGCAGATATGCACAGCCACACCGGATGAAGTGGCGTCATGGCTGGACCGCGCGGACCTGGCGGGCGCCGATTTAGTGATCAAGCCTCCTACGAGCGCGAGCACGGACGGCGTGATCAAGGTCCCGGGCGGCCGTGACTGGCGGGAGGTCTTCGCCAGGCAGATCGGCCGGGCCAACATGTTCGGCGGCCGCGACGACAAGCTCATCGTGCAGCAGTATGTGACCGGGACCGAGTACGTGGTGGACACCTTTAGCCATGACGGCGAACATACAGTGACCGATGTCTGCCGCTATCACAAATTGGACAACGGCCCGTACATGGCGGTCTATGACTCGATGCGCTGGATGCCGCTCGACGATCCTGATGTGCCGCCGGTCGTCGAGTACGCGCGGGCCGTCCTCGACGCGGTCGGGATGCAGTTCGGCGCCGCCCACGTGGAGATCATGGACACCGCCGCCGGCCCGGTGCTCATCGAGCTAGGTGCCCGGCCGCATGGTGGCGGCCACCCTCAGTTCAACCGGGCGGCCACCGGTGACAGCCAGGTGGACCGCACGGTCCGGTACCTGACTGGCGGCCAGATACCGCGGGGCTACGACCTCCGGCGGCATCAACTCGTTGTGTTCCACATCGCCCGCGAGACAGGGATCGTGCGGAACGCGGCGCTCCTGGCCGAGATCCGGCACCTGTCCAGCCACCACTTCTCAGTCTGCAACGTGGCCGATGGCGACCGCGTGAAGATGACCCGTGACCTGATCGGCAGCCTGAACCTCGGATTCGCCGTCCTTTCCCACCCCGATGCCGACCAAGTTGAGCGTGACTATCAAACGATCCGCGATCTGGAGGCGAAGCTGGTCATTGATTAGGCGGCACGGCCGGGCGCCGGCGCGAGGAATCAGCCGCCGAGTAGCAGCCGCACGCCGAACACGACGAATACGCATCCGAGGAGCGCGTGGGCCAATCTCAATACGCGCGGTGAGAGCATAAATCGCCGCACCCGTTACACGATGTCTATCCACACCAACAGCCAGGTGAGCCCAAGCGAAAAATAGACACTCGCCAGGAGTTTAAAATCACGGGTAACGGATCTGCCAGGCAGGATGAACTGCGGCAGAGAGGCTATCAGGAAAAGACCGATCTTGGGATTTGGGATGGTTGACAAGAAGCCCTGGAGAAAGCCCCGCCGGCCGGATTTTATGGGTCCCGCGGGTGCGCTGAGACTCCCGGCTCGCAGTGCTGACCGCCAGGCCAATGCTCCCCAGGGAACAGTATGACCGCGCCAGCGAATTCTAACGCCAGTTGGGCGATGGGGAGCAGATCAGGGCCCGGGACGGCGATGACCACCATGGAACTGACCTGGAACGGCATGCTGATCAGCACGTGGCGCAACCAGCCACCGCGGATGGAGACAGCGGCATGAGCGACGATCCTTCCTTGGCCGGTGCTGACCCCGCGCACGCCCTGAAGGAGCCGGCTTCGGACGCCGCCCGGCCGGCCGCTCGCCGCGATTTCCGGCTGCTGTGGCTGGGGCAGTCGGTCAGCCTTTTCGGCGACCAGTTCATGCTCATCGCCCTGCCGTTGCTAGCCGTGATCGTGCTCGACATCCCGGTCGCGGAGGCGGCACTTTTGCCCTTCGCTTTCAAGCTTCCCTTCCTAATTCTCGGGCTGCCGGCCGGAGCCATTCTGGACCGCGTGCGCCGCCGCCCGACACTCATTTTCGCACAGTTCATCCAGTTTACCACCTGCCTCATTATCGCGATATTAGCTGCCGTGGGGACGCTGTCGTTCTGGATGCTGATGGCGCTCACATTGATCAATGGCACCTTCACGGTGTTCTTCCAGATAGCCTATACATCGTTCGTGCCCGCGCTTTTCAGCGATACCGGCTCTCTTCAGCGCGCCAACGCCCGCTTGGAGCTTTCGGAATCGGTATCCAGATCGGCGGGGCCGATGTCGGTCGGCCCGTTGATCGCGGTGACGGGGCCGGTCGGGGCCATCTTCGCCAACTCAGCATCGTTCCTGGTGTCGATGGCCACCCTGCTCGCCATCCGAAAGCGCGAGCCCGCGCCGTCGGCCCCGCCCCGGGAACGGGGGTGGCTCGTCAAAGACGTACGTGAGGGTCTCCGGTTCGTCGTCCGCCATCCCCTGCTCGAGCCCATAATGAGCTGCGGCACGGTCTATGTAACTTTTCAGAGCATCATCATGACCATCCTGGTGCTGTACTGCGCGGAGGTCCTTCACCTGGGCTACGTCGCGATCGGGCTGGTCGTCGGTGCGGCGGCGCTCGGCTACCCGATCGGCAACCTCGCCTCCAGCCGTGTCGCGGAGAAAATCGGGTCGGTCCGGGCGGTGGTACTCGGTGCGACAGTGTCCGTGACCGGGTTCATCATCATGCCCATCGCTGGCAGCGCCGGCTCGGCGATCGGGCTGGTGGCGGGCAGCATCGTGCATGGCATCGGCGAGGGAACGTTCGGCCCCACCTGGCTGACGATCCGGCAGACGGTCACGCCGGAGCGCCTGCTCGGCCGCGCGAATTCGGTAGAGCGTTTCCTGCTGTGGGGCGCTGTCCCGCTGGGGAGCCTGCTGTCCTCCGTGCTCATTTCCCTCGTCGGCCTGCCCGCCACCTTCTGGATCGGCGCCCTCGGCACCGCATTGTGCCTGCCACCGCTGGTGCGGCGCGGAGTCCTGTCGGCGGTGCGCCCATCGAAGACACCGGCCGACTGAATATCTGCCGGCCCGATATCAGGACTGAACGGAGCGAGCCAATGAAGTATGCGGACGGAGTCGACGAATTTCTCGCCAGATACCACAAGGTGATGCCGTCGGACTTTTTCGACCGGCCGGTCAGCGAGCAGCGCCAGCTCTACCTCAATCTCTCCGAGGCGTTCCCCTACCCGGTGCCAGACAATGTCGCCATCAAGGATCACACCCTTCTCTCCGATGGTCACGAATTGACTTTCCGGGCGTACCTGCCGAAAGACCCGGCCGGGCCAGGGGTGATCGTTTACTTCCATGGCGGCGGCTTCGTCGTCGGCTCGCTTGAGAGCCACCACACGCTGGTGGCCGAGCTGGCCGCCAATACCGGAATGACCACGATCGCGGCCGATTTTCCGGCCGCTCCCGAGAATCCCTTCCCGGCCGCGCCCGAAGAATGCTACGCGCTGCTATGCGCGCTGCGGGACAATCCCGATGTCCTCGGCGTCCCAGCCGATACGGAGGCACCGGTCCTGTGCGGCGACAGTTCTGGCGCGAACCTTTCGGTGGTGCTCTCGCTGATGTGCCGGGACCGCGGCGGACCCAGACCTAAGGGACAGGGGCTCATCGGTCCGGTGCTCGACTTCGCCCGCTGGTACGACCTGAAGGACGACTCCGGATTTGCCGAGGAAATGCAGTATTACGCCCGCGCGTACTGTCCCGACGCGGCGGCGGCCGCCAGCCCTTATGTGTCACCGCTCGTCAGCGCGGAATTTCACGGGCTGCCGCCGGCGTACATCATGAGCACCGAACTAGACGATCTGCAGGAAGACGCGGTCAACTACACCGCCCGTCTCGAGCACGCCGGAATCCCGGTCCAGCTTGTCATCGAGCCGGGCCTGGTGCACGCCCCGGTCCGCGGTCGGTCGGTGATCCCCCAGGTCGCCGACGCGTGGCGCCGCTTCTGTAGCGCGGTGAAGGTCATGGCGGCGGCCTGAGATTCACGCGCATCACACGAGGTTCAGTAGGGCGAATCTTGCATCAGGCGGCGGGCGGCCTCGGTGATGCTGCCCGACAGCGACGGGTAGACGGCGAACGTGTGCGCCAGCTGATCGACGGTCAGATGCTGCTGGACCGCGACGGAAAGGCCCAGCACCAGCTCGCTGGCCCGGGGCGCGACGATCACGCCGCCGAGCACGATGCCGGTGGCCGGACGGCAAAACAGCTTCACGAAGCCGTCGCCAAAGGCCTGCATCTTGGCCCTTGCGTTGGTCGACAGGGGCAACGTGACCGTACGGGCCTCGACCTTGCCGGAATCGACCATGCGCTGCGTGACGCCGACGGTGGCGACCTCGGGATCGGTGAAGATGGTGGCGGCCACCCAGCCGAGCTTCAGCGGCTGGACGGCCTCGCCCAGGCTGTGCCACATCGCGATCCGGCCCTGCATGGCGGCCACGGAGGCGAGCATCATGATCCCGGTGCAGTCCCCGGCCGCGTACACGTTGCCCACCGACGTGCGGGAGACCTTGTCGACCACGATGAAGCCATCGCCGTCGAGCCGTACGCCGGCCTCCTCGAGCCCGATGCCGCGGGTGTTGGGCACCATGCCCACCGTCATCAGGCAGTGCGAGCCGGTGACCTCGCGGCCGTCGGCCAAGGTCACCACGACCCCGCCGCCCGACCCGGACCGCCGTACGCCTGCCGCCCTGGAGCGTGACAACACGTTCATGCCGCGCCGCCGGAACACCCTTTCGAGCGCCTTGGCCGCCTCGGCGTCCTCGTGCGGCAGCACCCGATCACGCGAGGACACCAGCGTGACCCGCGAACCGAGGGCCTGGTAAGCGGCGGCGAACTCGGCGCCGGTCACCCCGGAGCCGACCACGATGAGCTCCTCCGGCAGGTCAGGCAGGTCGTACAGCTGCCGCCAGGTCAAGATGCGTTCGCCGTCGGGCTCGGCGTCGGGCAGCACCCGCGGAGTCGCCCCGGTGGCGATCAGCACCATATCGGCGGCGATCCGTTCGTCGCCGACGGCGACCACCCGCGGCTCGGTGAGGCGCCCCTCGCCGCGGATGACGGTCACCCCGGCGGCGGCGAGCCGCCGGTCGACGTCGGCGGACTGGGCCCAGGCCAGCTCGCGCACCCGTTTGTCGACCAGCGGCAGGTCGATTGGCAGAATCGAGCGCACTTCTTTGGTGTCG
>CALAED010000732.1 GCA_937891035.1 uncultured Thermomonosporaceae bacterium
CCGCCGTACCCGCTCGAGTACATCCTGCGCGACGCCACCGGTCCCGACGGCGGGTACCACGGCAACGTCGGCAAGGAGACGTCGGTGATCGTCGACTATCCGTTCGTCACCGCCCGCTCCACCCCCGACTCCTTCCTGTCCGGGGAAAAGCTCGTCGAGGTCCTCGAGTCCGGGCTGCGCAGGTACGGCTGGTAGCGCGCCCGGTCAATCCCCGACGATCAGGAGAAACGAGAACGCTGTGAGCTCCAGACCAGGCAAGGTCGCGATCTACGAACAGTTCGCGGCCGACGGCATCAGCTGGATGTTCGGCAACCCCGGCACCGTGGAGCAGGGCTTCCTCGACGTGCTGGAGCAGACCGCCGACGTCTCGTACATGCTGGCCCTGCAAGAGACCGTCGCCATCGGCATCGCCGACGGTTACGCCCGCGCCGGCGCGCGGCCCGCCCTGGTGCAGCTGCACACCGGGGTCGGTCTCGGCAACGGCATCGGCATGCTGTACCAGGCCAAGCGCGGCCACTCGCCGCTGGTGGTGATCGCCGGTGAGGCCGGGGTCCGCTACGACGCGATGGACGCCCAGATGGCGTCGGACCTGGTGGCCATGGCGGCGCCGGTCACCAAGCACGCCATGAGGGTGACGCATCCCGGCTCGCTGCTGCGGGTGCTGCGCCGCGCGGTGAAGACGGCGATGACGCCGCCGCGCGGCCCGGTGTTCGTCGCCCTCCCCATGGACGTGCTCGACGCCGAGACGGCCGAGCCGGCGGTGCCGAGCACGATCCCCAGCCGGGCGGTCGTACCCGTACCGGCCGAGCTGGACCGGGCGGCCGAGATGCTGCGCGGGGCCGAGCGCCCGATCATGTTGGTGGGCGACGGCGTCGCGGTATCGGGCGCCCAGGCGGAGCTCACCCATCTGGCCGAGCGGCTCGGGGCACAGGTGTACGGGGTCAACACATCCGAGCTGAACATCGACACCGCCCACCCGCTGTACGGCGGCGACCTCGGCCACATGTTCGGCGAGTCGAGCGCGGCCAAGGTGCGCGACGCCGACGTCGTCCTCATCGTCGGGACCTACCTCTTCCCCGAGGTGTTCCCGCTGCTGGACAGCCCGTTCCGGGCGGACGCGACGATCGTGCACATCGACCTGGACGACTACGAGATCGCCAAGAACTTCCCCGTCGATCTCGCCCTGGTCGCCGACCCGAAACCGACGCTGTCCGCGATCGCCGGCCGGTTGGCCGACCGCGCCGGCGTGCCGCGGGAGCCGTCGTACGCGGCGGCGGGCACCGAAGCCGAGCACGAGGTGCCGGCGCCCGCCGCCGACGCCACGCTGATGGAGCTGTTCGCCGCCGAACTGGCCAGGCGGGCGCCCGCGGGCATGGTGGTGGTCGACGAGGCGCTCACCTGCGCGCCGCCGCTGGCCCGCTACCTGCCGCCGCGGCGGCCGGGCGAATTCTTCCAGACCAGGGGCGGCTCGCTGGGCATCGGCATCCCGGGCGCGATCGGGGCCAAGCTCGCCCGGCCCGGCGCCGAAGTGGTCGCCTTCACCGGCGACGGCGGCAGCATGTACACGATTCAGGCGCTGTGGAGCGCCGCCCGCTACGACGTCGCCGCGAAGTTCGTGATCTGCAACAACGGCCGCTACCGGCTGCTCGACTACAACATCGACCAGTACTGGCGGACGCGGAACATCCCCGCGCACGACTATCCGAGCGGCTTCGACTTGTCTCATCCCGAGATCAACTTCACCGGTCTCGCGGAGAGCCTCGGCGTGCGCGCGCTCCGGGTGGAAAAGCCGACCCAGGTGCCTGGCGCGGTCGAGAGCATGCTCGCCCACACCGAACCGTTCCTCGTCGACCTCGTGACGACGTGATCCGGTCCATCAGCTGAGGAGGTAGGCAGCCATGGGAGACATCCAGCCGTGGGACGGCGGGCGGCTGGCCGGCCGGACCATCGCGATCTTGATGGAGGGCGACTTCGTCGAACCGGAGGTGCATTACTACCAGCGCCGCTTCGCCGAGGAAGGCGCCCATACCGAGTTCCTCACTCGACTGTGGGGCCAGCGGGAGCTCACCTTCAATGGTCACGAATACCAGCAGCCGTTCACCGTCAACGGGGACCTCGAGGCGGTGGATGAGGAGCGGCTGCGCGCCATCGACGCGTTGATCGTCCCGTCGGGCATGGTCTCCGACCGGCTGCGCTATAGCGAGGACATCGACGCGCTCGCGCCGGCGACGCGGTTGCTCAAGCGGGCCTTCGCGATCCCGACCGTACTCAAGGGGATCATCTGTCACGGCATGTGGCTGGCCTCCCCGATTCCCGATGTGGTTCGTGGCCGGCGGGTGACCTGCCATAACAACCTCATCGGGGACGTGCGCAACATGGGCGCCGCGTACACGGATCAGGACATCGTCGTCGACGGCGACCTGGTGACCGCACGTACCGCGGACCACTGCCATTTGTTCGCGCGCACGATCATCGATCTGGTCGCCGCGCGCCGGGCCCGCCGGCCGAGCTGGACCAAACCGCCGGTACCGGCGGTGCGCCGTATCGAAACCGAGCCGGCCACCGCGCTCGCCCCGGCCGGCACGCGGGCCCCCGCGACCACGGGGTCCGCGGCCACGGGGGCCCCGGCCACCACCACGCCGGCCACGGCGAACGGCTCGGCCGCGACGAACGGCTCGGCGCCGCGGGCGGTGACCGCGCTGACGCGGCCGGGAGTCGTCGTGTCCGACCTGGTGGCCGGCTACGTGACGCGGTACGACGCCGACAGCGAAGTGGTCGAGCTGCGCACCAGCGACGGCTGGCCGGTACGAACCCGGCTCACCGGAACCGTGTCGGCCGAGTTCCTGCGCAATCTCGGCGATCCGCGGATCGACGCGTCCGCGCACCTGCCCGAGCTGCTCACCCCGGGCCGGCAGCTGTTCGTGCACGGCCTGTTCTATCCGGACGACGACGCCTTCGACGCCAAACGGCTGGTGTTCCTCGGCCGCCGCCCGGAGGAGTACGACTTCGAAAAGCCCGACTGGTGGGTCCGGCAGATCCAAGAGCTGGGCCGCTTCTACCGGCGCGCCCAGTTCGGCAGCGGCGGCCCGATCGACTTCGCCGACTACCGTACGGTGCTGCGGCTCGGCGGCGAGAAGGCCGATCACCATATACAGGAGACCGACACCATCTCCCGCCTCGTGTACGGCATGTCCTCGGCCTACATGCTGACCGGTGACGAGGACTTCCTCGACGTGGCCGAGCAGGGCGCCAAGTACCTGCGCGATCACATGCGTTTCGTGGACCGCGACGAGGACGTCGTTTACTGGTATCACGGCATCGACGTCACCGGCGGCGGCGAGCGCAAGCTGTTCACGTCGGAGTTCAGCGACGACTACGACGCGATCCCGATGTACGAGCAGATCTACGCCCTGGCCGGGCCGACCCAGCTGTACCGGGTGACCGGCGACCCGCGGATCTCCGCCGACATCGAAGGCACCCTGCGGCTGTTCCAAAGGTTCTTCCGTGACGAGGAACGCGGAGGCTACTTCTCCCACATCGACCCGATCACGCTGAGCCCGCACCACGAGACGCTCGGCACGAACCGGTCGCGGAAGAACTGGAACTCCGTCGGCGACCACGCGCCGGCCTACCTGTTCAACCTGTTCCTCGCCACCGGCGATGACCGGCACGCCGCGATGCTCGAGGAGACGTTCGACCTGATCGTCGAGCACCTGCCCGGCACCGACAGCCCGTTCGTCCAGGAGCGCTTCCACGCCGACTGGTCCCCCGACTACACCTGGGACTGGCAGCAGAACCGGGCCGTGATCGGGCACAACCTCAAGATCGCCTGGAACCTGATGCGGATGATGGCGGTCCGCCCCAAGGACAAATACCGCAAGCTCGCCGATCACATCGGGCGAACGATGCCCGAGTTCGGCAGCGACCGTCAGCGCGGCGGCTGGTACGACGTGATCGAGCGCACGCTGGGCGCGGGCGAGACGCGGCATCGGCTCACCTGGCACAACCGCAAGGCCTGGTGGCAGCAGGAGCAGGCGATCTTGGCCTACCAGATCCTCGCCGGCCACACCGGCGACCAGGAGTTCCTGCGCCAAGCGCGGGAGGCCGCCGCCTTCTACAACGCGTTCTTCCTCGACCACGACG
Organism: uncultured Thermomonosporaceae bacterium; assembly: GCA_937891035.1. Classification (GTDB taxonomy): domain Bacteria; phylum Actinomycetota; class Actinomycetes; order Streptosporangiales; family Streptosporangiaceae; genus CALAED01. Next base: position 4,144 of record CALAED010000732.1, read on the forward strand.
AAGGCGGCGTCTACTTCAACGTGCTCGCCGACGGCACGCCGTACCTGTTGGGCACCGAACGGCTCAAGGGCAGCCACTCGATGAGCATGTGCCACGCCGCCGAGCTGTGTTACCTGGCCGCCGTCTACGAACGGCTGCTCCTGAACGACGAGCCGCTGACGCTGTGGTTCCGGCCCAGCCCAGGTGGGTTCACGGACCGCGTCTTGCGGGTCGCCCCGGACGCCCTGCCGCCCGGCCGGGTCCGGCTGGACTGGGTGGAGGTGGACGGACGCCCCTATTCGGCGTTCGACCCCTTGGGCCTGACCGTGAAGTTGCCGGACTCGGAGTCCCCGCTGACGGTGCGCGCCCACTTGGCACCGGCAGGCGATCCCCCGGCCACTGGATAGGACTGAGGACAGGCCATGCAACTCGCGAAATATATGCAGGGCGATGTGACCGTCATCGCCCTGGACGGCCGGCTGGACAGCGGCACCGCGACGCGCGTCCAGCAGGACCTCGAGGCGCTCGTGCCCGAGGGCGCCCCGGTGCTGCTGGACCTGAGCCGGGTCTCGTACATGTCAAGCGCCGGGCTGCGAGTGCTCCTGCTCGTGTATCGGCAGGCGAACGACAGCGGCGCGCGCATCGCGCTCGCCGCCGTCCCGCGCGACGCCTACGAGATCATGGCGGCGACCGGCTTCCTCGACTTCTTCACCGTGTCCGACTCGGTGGCCGACGGGGTCACCGCGCTGAGCGCATGAGGCTTGGGGTGGTGCACCGGTGAGCGGCATGCGTGTACGGCCGATGCTGGAACGCGTCGACGCCTACCCGAACCAGTGGATCTCGGGATTCGGCGTGCGGGCCGGCCGGCCACTGCCGTTCGGCGCGACGATCGTGCCGGGCGGGATCAACTTTTCCGTCTACTCCAACAACGCGACGGCGATGACGCTGGTGCTGTTCCGCCGCGGCGAGTCCCGGCCGATGGCCGAGATCCCGTTCCCGCCGGCTTTCCGGATCGGCGGCGTCTTCGCCATGACGGTGTTCGGCCTCGACGCGGAAACCATCGAGTACGGCTACCGCGCGCACGGACCCTACGACCCGGCGGACGGACACTACTTCGATCCCGGCCGGATCCTCGCCGACCCCTACGCGAAGCTGATCGGCGGACGGGAGCGATGGGGAGCCCCGCGCGACTCGATGGTCTACCGGTCGGGGGTGGCGTGCGACGACTTCGACTGGGAGTCGGACCGGCAGCTGAACCTGCCGGCGGAGGACCTGGTGATCTACGAGCTGCACGTGCGCGGCTTCACCAAGGACCCGTCTGCCGGGGTGGCCGCGCCCGGCACGTTCGCCGGCCTGGTGGAAAAGATCCCCTATCTGCGCGAACTCGGCGTCAACTGCGTGGAGCTGATGCCGGTTTTCGAGTTCGACGAATGCGAGGGCGCCCGCTCCGATCCGGCGACCGGCCGCCCGCTGCACAACTACTGGGGCTACAACCCCATCGGCTTCTTCGCGCCCAAGGCGTCGTACGCCACCACCGGCCGGCACGGCATGCAGATCGATGAGTTCAAGAGCCTCGTCAAGCACCTGCATCTGGCCGGCATCGAGGTCGTGCTCGACGTGGTGTTCAACCACACGGGAGAAGGCAACGAGCGCGGCCCGACGATCTCGTTCCGCGGCCTCGACAACCAGACCTACTACATGCTGACCCCGGAGGGCTACTACTACAACTTCAGTGGCACGGGGAACACGCTCAACTGCAACCATCCGGTGGTCCGCGGGTTCATCCTCGACTGTCTGCGCTACTGGGTGACGGAGTTCCACGTCGACGGGTTCCGGTTCGATCTGGCCGCCATCCTCGGCCGGGCGCCCGACGGCTCGCTGCTGTCGAACCCCCCGCTGCTCGAGTCGCTGGCCCATGATCCGGTGCTGCGCGACTGCAAGCTGATCGCGGAGGCCTGGGACGCTGCCGGCCTCTACCAGGTCGGTGCCTTCCCGGACTACTGCCGCTGGTCGGAATGGAACGGGCGCTACCGCGACGCGATCCGCCGGTTCATCAAGGGCGATCTCGGCATGGTCGGCGAGATGGCCACGCGGATGGCCGGCTCGGCCGATATGTACCTGCGCCGCGGCCCGGCCGCCTCGGTCAACTTCGTCACCGCGCACGACGGGTTCACGCTTCGCGACCTCGTCTCGTACAACGACAAGCACAACGAGAACAACGGCGAGGGCAACAACGACGGCGACAACGGCAACAACTCGTGGAACTGCGGGCACGAGGGGCCCACCGACGACCCCGAGGTCACCGCGCTCCGCGACCGCCAGGTGCGCAACGCGCTGCTGCTTTTGCTGACCAGTCACGGGATTCCCATGCTGGTCGCCGGCGACGAGATGGGCCGCACTCAGCAGGGCAACAACAACGCCTACTGCCATGACAGCCCGATCTCTTGGATCGACTGGACGCTGCTGGACAAGAACGCCGACCTATTCCGATTCGTCCGGTGCGCCATCGCCTTCCGCCGTTCGCATTGCGCGCTGCGCCGCCGCCGGCACGTCGCCGACTCCTCGCCCGAGGGCCTGTTCCCGGCGTTGAGCTGGCACGGCGTACACGCGTGGATGCCGGACTGGGCGTCACACAGCCGGCTGCTCGCCGCGATGTTCTACGGCGATGACGGCGGGCGGCACGACTGCGTGTACGTGGCGGCCAACACCTACTGGGAGGGACAGACTCTCGAACTTCCCACGCTGCCAGACGGCCTTGCCTGGCACCTGTTCGCCGACACGGCGGCGCCACCACCCCAAGATGTGCACCAGCCGGGCCGTGAGCCGCTGCTCACCGACCAGGCTCGGGTACATGTTGGCCCGCGCAGCGTGATCGTGCTGGTCACCCACCCAGTGCCCACTAAATCCTGATTGGAAGTAATAGTTGTGAGTTTCAACGCGAAAATGCATGTTGCGGACGGCGCGGCCACCCTTCGCCTGGTCGGCGAACTCGACCGGCGGTCCGCCCCCCGGCTTAACGAGCTCATCATTGAGGCGGCCAGCCGGCAGGTGAAACGGCTCGTTCTGCTCATGGACGAGCTCAAGTACATGTCGTCGGCCGGCTTGCGGTGCTTGGTGTTCGCGCATCAAAAGATGCCGCGCGGCGTTCAGATCGTGCTGATCGGCACCCGGCCCGAGGTGGCCGAGACGATCAAACTGACCGGCTTTGACCGCAGCATCACTATGGAAGATTCCGTGGAGGCTCCCTGATGCCTTTGTCAAGGCGCGGTAGCTGTGCGGCGGGGGTTGTCGGGGCGCACCCACCCCGCCGACCTCCGCGGCCCCCCAAGCGGGAGGCTGGATGATCGCTTGCAGACTGAGACTCGAGGCGGATGAGGAGGTCAGCCGCACGATCGCCGACTTCGTCGGCGCGCTGTCCCAGATGGCGGAGCTGACGCCGAGGCAGGCCTATCGGCTGCGCCTGGCGGTGGACGAGATCGCCACGAACGTGGCCCTCCACGGTTACTGTGACGCCCGCCGCGGCGTGGTCGATCTCGAGGGCGGCATGGACGACGAGTGGGTCTGGGTGCGCATCGAGGACGATGCCCCCGCGTTCGACCCGAGAACCCACGACCCCGGGCCGCTACTCGCGGCCCCGCCGGCGCGGCGCCAAGCAGGCGGCCTCGGGCTGTACCTGGCCATGCGCAACGTGGACGCCTTCACCTACGACCGCGTCGGGGGGCGCAACCGCAACACGCTTTACATCGTGCGTAAGAGCCCCGACAACGGGCACGGGTGACTGATACCGAGGGAGGCATGTGATGCCAGGGACACTGGCATTGGTCGTAGCCGAGCCCAGCGACACGGTGCAGGACCTGCACGAAGCGCTGCGCTCGGACGGATTCGAGGTCATGCACACGACCCCCGCCGACCTGGCGCTGCGGCCCGAGATGGACCTGCATCCTGATCTGCTGCTGGTGTCGGCCTCTCTTGGCCTGCAGCGGCTCGCCCTGCTCAGCCAGCGCTTCGAGACCGGCAGTGGCCGGGCACCCACAACCGTTGTCTTCCCCGAAGGCGACTTCGCCGAGCTTGAGGCCTGCGTGCGGGGCGGCTTCGACTACGTCACCCCGCCGTTTCTGCCCAGCTTGCTGCGGATCCGGGTGAGCTCATGCTGGGAACGCTGGCAGCTCACCATGACCGTCGAGGAGATGGCGGCGGCGGCCAGCCTGCGCGAGTACGAGCGTGAGCTGAGCATCGCCCACGAGATCCAATCGGGTTTCCTGCCCAACGAACTTCCCATCCCGGAGGGCTGGGAAGTGGCCACCCGATTCGAGCCGGCCAAACAGGTCGGCGGGGATTTCTATGACGTCTTCGAACTGATCAAGGGGCAACGGATCGGCTTCGTCGTGGCGGACGTCTGCGACAAGGGCGTCGGCGCGGCGTTGTTCATGGCGCTCATCCGCACACTGATCCGGCACACCGCCGAGCACACCGGCAGCTGGAATCTCGGAGGCGGCGATCTGACCCCGCTCGCGGTCACCGACGAGGTCGCCGACGACATTCTCGGCGACGACGACGATGCCGACGCGGCATTCGACAACCGGTCCATGGCGCCACTGCTGTCGGTCGCCGCCGGGCCTTTGGTACAGGCGGTGGTCGGCACCAACCGCTATCTGGCCCGTAATCATCTACGCCAGGGCTATTTCGCCACAATGTTTTTCGGCGTGCTCGACCCGGCCTCCGGCGCGTTCCTTTACATTAACGGCGGACACAA